>NZ_JANSIQ010000033.1:0-38572 GCF_047502685.1 Synechococcus sp. OH20
CCCCCAGCCCCTCTCCCAGCCCTCACCCCCAGCCCCTCTCCCAAAGGGAGAGGGGAGTTAGAGCGGCGCGTTCGCGACAGCGTTATGAGTGCTAGACGGGATTCCCAAACAGGGGGTTGGCTCTCAAACCAGTCCGAACAGACGGCGCTCTGCCTCTTCCATACGTTCCAACAGAGCAGCAAATTTCGTAGAGATCTCCTCCACTTCCTGCAAAAAGGCGCGCAACGCCTGGTACTTGAGAACCAAGGCTTCTTCCAGGCTACAGGTTGGGAACTGCTCATCCAACGCCTGGCCCAACTCGCTCAGGGCCTGTTCGATAGCCGCTTTAACCGAGCTGACGCTGCGCCGCACCAGACGCATCACCTCCTGCTCTAGCTGCGGCTTTTGCCGAGTTAGCTCGCTGCTGGCCAACACCTGTCTCAGGGAAGCATAGGGATCCACCAGCTCGCCAGGCACTTCCGGCAGAGCGTGTTCTCCACCGCCGCCGCGAAGGGGCTGCACCAGGCGCCACTCCGATTGCTCCAGCTTTTTCAAAATCCCCCTGAACATTGCGGCGGATCCCTCGACATCCCTCAAGAAGCCGCGCAGCACCTGGTGTTTGAGCGTCAGATATTGGGCGGGATCCTCATCCTGTAGTCCTTCGTCCAGAGCATTGCCCAACTCGCTCAGGGTGTTCTCGATGGCCACCATCAGGGATCCGGCGCTGCGATGGAGCAGTTGGCGGCAGGACTCTGGGATCGCCTGTCGGAGGTCAGAAGAGGGGTTGGGCGATGTTGCCAGAGCTGTAAAAGCCGGAGACCCTATAGAGGGATCCTCCCCATCCTCGACCCAAGTCATGGGGGCGCCAACAGCATCTTCTGTATCGAGCCAATCGAGAGCGACAGAGGCGGGCTCGGCAGCTAACCCTCCACCAGCGGCGGTTTCTGGGGGCACAGAAACGTAAAGAGGCTTCAGCATCTGCAGCACGGCATTGGCAGCTTGGCCATCCTGATCAGGCTCCTGCGACTGTTGCACCGCCTCCTTCAGCCGAGTTTCCAGCTCTTGGGGGGAATTGCAGGCCCTATAAAGGGCTGTGAGCAGCTCATCCAGGCTGTAGCGCCGTAGGGCCGCCAACCCCTGCAGAGTGGGCTCTACTTTGTGGTACAAAGCCGTGAACAGAACCAGCTTGACCCGCAAAGGGCTGGCTTGCCGCATCACCCCTGCCCGCAACTCGAAGGGATCGTAGTCTTGCTTTTGCAGTTGCAAACCCCCGTACTTCAAAGACAAGACAGGCGAGGGCTGAGCCCAAACCGATGGATCTGCTTGCGGCTGTTGATACAAAGGCTCCAGCTTGCTCAGCAGCATCTTGGCGATGCGGGCATACTCGGCTTTTTTGTTGATGCGGCTGATGGCATCTCGAAAGCGCTGGCCCAGAGCATCAAGGGTTGCGTGCTCACGGCAGAGCTGCTCCAGGAGTGCCTTCAGGTCTATTTGGCTCAACTTGCCGACATCGCCTTCCCAGGTGCTGGTGCAGGCAAAGTAAACCAGCTTTTTGACTCGGTCTGCGTACCCGCCCCGCTGCACTTCTTGCACGACAAGGCCCAGGGGATCCGAGACTACCATAGGGAGCTGCCAAGCAGGAGTATGCCGAATCTAAGCTTACGAGGGTCTTTGCGGTTTTTGAACAGGGCTGGGTATCTTGCTGGGCAGAATAGCATATCCTTCCCAGGCAGAACCCACCTGTGTTTGCCCAGGGATCCCCCCTGGAGTTTAGCGGCCTATTTTTTGCAGGGCTTTTTCCACCCGCACCACATGGCGGTTCAATCCCAGGTTTTCCGCCGGGATCCCCAGGGCCAGGCCCACCAATTGCGGCACATGCAGGATCGGGATTCCCAGCTTGCGCCCGATCACCTGCTCCACCTCCGGCTGGCGCGAGTCCAAATTGAGGTGACATAGGGGACAAGGGGTAACCACACAATCGGCCCCCGCCTCGATTGCTTCGAGGAGATGCCGGCCTGCCATCGAGAAAGACTGCTGCGGGGCATAGCTGGAAAGGGGCCAACCGCAACACTGGGTGCGCCCGCGATACCAAACAGGGGTGGCCCCCAAATGCTCGAAGAGATCTTCCAGCAAACGGGGATCCCGCGCCACGTCAAAGCGGGAGATATCGTAGGCCCGCAACAGATAACACCCGTAGAAGGCGGCGCAGCGCAGCCCCCACAGAGGCCGTTTCACCTGTCGGGCCAATCGCTCCAGGCCGTAGTCATGAACCAGCACCCACAGCAAATGGCGCACATCGCCGGTGCCTTCGTAGCAGCTCTCACAGCTTCCTTGCTGGCACAGGGTTTGCACCCGGTGAAAGTACTCAGGATCCGCGGTTTTCGCAGCTTTCAACTTTTCATTCACGCGGCCCAACACCCCCTGGCAAGTGCTGCAGTGGGTGAGCATCGGCAACCCCAATGCCTCTGCCAAAGCCAGGTTGCGGGCATTCACCGTATCTTCCAGCAGCTCCGATTCTTCCTTGAAGGTCCCGGAACCACAGCAGGAAGCTGCCTCCAGCTCCACCAGTTCGATGCCCAAATGCCGCGCGATCCGGTTGGTAGAGTCGTACAGCTCGCGACAAGCCCCCTGGGCCACACAGCCGGGGTAGTAGGCGTAGCGCCAGGATGAAGGGAGGGCCGCAGTCATGAGAAGAAGCGAAAGAGCACTGGGTTTGCGATTGAGATGGGGGCTCTGGTGAACAGAGGCTAGCGCCTATTCCCCTTCAGGGGGCGCTGCTGTCTTGGCATCCCAAGCAGCCTCTGCCCCGTAAGAGTCGATATCAATGGCCTGGGAGCCCCCCATAGCCAACAGGGCCAGTAGGGATCCCAACTGCCACCACACCAAGCCTGCCGTACTCAGCACCAGGATTCCACCCACCCAACTGGCCAGAGTCAGAGACAGGCCAAAGACGTTCAAACACGCCACCACAAAACCAAGGGTAAACAAACAGCAGAGACCGTAGGTGAGGATCACCCCAGGAGTCCGGTAGCGAATTGTTGCCTGGCTATCTCGGTTGAGCTGCCAAAGGGCTACCTGGTATTCCAGCTTATCTTTGAAAATGATGCCGAAGATAAGAGCAAAAAAGCTAAGCAGGGCAATGGCGGAGTAAATGGGGGGATTAACAAAAGAACTGGAGAAGTTGCCGCCAGCGTAAAGGGGTTCCATGGGCCTCACCTCGGTTCGGGATCCAGGCTTTTAGCTTAACATTTCTTAGTACTAAAGATATCTAGGCTGCAACGAAGATTTGCCAAGGCGGTTCGGATGGCACTAGAGTAGCGTCAAGTCTTGCCAGCCCGTCGTCTTTTGCAAGTGTCTTGGGTGAGGTCATCATGCCGCTTATCCCACAGGGGTTGCGCCCCCATTGTCATCTCCTCCGGGCAGGGATCCCGTTGGTTGGTGCTTTGGCTTTGGGGGCCTGCTGGAGCAACCGCATAGGTGCCGAGTTGCCCACATCGGCTCAGAATCCTTTTCCCCCCATCCCCACCCCACCACCGCCCCTGCCTTCCCCCAGTGGGACTCCGGGCCTTCCCCCCTGGTGGCCCCGCGCACAATCGCCGGGGTGGAAAGATTCTCCCTATGCGGGGGTCTTGTCCGGCTTTTTGCAGGGATTGGCGGCCCAAGGGGGAGCGCTCTCACAACAGGGGATCCTGCTGTGGACGCCGCAGGGGGAGCTGTTGGCGGAGCACCTGCTGGATCGGCCTTTGCCGGTGGGGGCCTTGGATCAGTTGGCCATCAGCTTGATGGCTCTGGAGACTTGGGGCTACGAGCATCGCTTTGAAACCCGGTTCTACACCACAGGCCATCGGTCAGGCCACCGCCTGACGGGAGATTTGATCCTCGTGGGCAGCGGGGATCCCTATTTCACAGAGGCAAATGTGGCCGAGCTGGCCCGTCACTTACACAGCCTTGGGATTCGCCAGATCGAGGGGGATGTGAAGGTGGTGCCCCCCTTCCGTTTGCTGGGCCAGCCCGATCCTGTGGCCGGCGCCCGGCGTCTGGCAGAGCTTCTCAGCGGTACCCAACAGCCCCATCCGGTTGCCATTGGCGGCTCTGTGTCGCTCCTGAGGGATTGGCCTGCAGATGCCCATTGCCTGGCCGTCTACACCTCGCTGCGCCTGGGATCCCTGCTGCAACTCCTCAACGGCAGCAACGACCGGGCCATGGCAGAAGCCCTGTTGGCGGAGCTGGGGGGCAAAACGGCCCTGCTGGAGTACCTGCGGCAGCGATTGGTGGCTCAGCCCATTGCCCGCCTGGATCCCCAAATGGCCCCTGCTGAGCAAGACATCCGCCTTGGAGAAGGAGGGCAAGCACTGTACCTCTCCCCTCGCGCCCTAGCTCATCTCTGGGAACACCTGCTGGATCTCACAGATGGGGATCCGACTCGGATCCTGCCCAGAGCAGGCATCGGCCACAGCACCCTGAGGGCGCGCACCTTGCCCCCAGGTACGACTGCCCAGGTGGGATCCGCTGCGGAGCGGCTGATGCTGATGGGGCAGTTGCCCAATGGCCACAACTTCATCTTGCTCAACCACAGTCCCGATCTGGGCGTTTTGCGCCGGCAACAGGATCAGTTCCTGCAGCAGGTGCTGGCCGTTGGGGAGCCTCTCCGCTGAACTGTGCCCCGCCCTCACCCCCAGCCCCTCTCCCAGAGGGAGAGGGGACAGCATTCAGGACTGAAAAAGGCGGGAATAGAGCTGCTGGTGGGCTTGGCAATCGCGCTCGTTGAGGGGGGCGAAGCTGCTCAGGGCAGGCCAATTGAGAGCAGGATCCCGCCGGACAACCGGCAGGATCTCCTGCTGCACCACGGTCTCAATCGGCTCATACAATTGGGCCAGCAGACTTTGCCCCTCGCTATGCCCCAAAGGCACCAAGCGCACCGCCGCCGAGACCCACCCGGTGAGGGAGGCAAACAAAAAGGCCCGTAGGGTATCTTCCAGCCCAATGCCTGCCTGAGCACAGATCCAGCCGAAGGCCAAGGGATGATGCCACGGCTCCCCCACTGCTTGGGGGACGGAGATTCCCCAGGTGCGTTCTGCCAGTTGAGTCAAACGCTTCCCCAGATCCAAGCTGGCTTGCCGCGGCTCCGCCGCCCAACGGGTGGCTTGCAATTGCCGCTGCAGCTTCTCTACTCCCGACGGGGATCCCGCTTGCGCCAAACGGTGGGCCAGGGCACAGGCTCTGCCCTCAATGGGGGCCAAGCTCATGTGCAAAACCCCCAGCAGATACTGCTGCACCCCGACCCGATCCCGAAGTTGACCCGCCTGAACCGCTGTTTCCAAACCCCACGAGTGGCAATAAGCACCAATCGGCAGGGCAGAATCGGTAAGCTGCAGCAAAAGATAGAAAGCGTTGCTCGCTCCCCGCGAAGCAAGTTGGGAGAAAGGTTCGCCGCGCATCTTCACGAAGCTTTAGCGGGGGCGGATCAGGCCGTAGCCGCCGTGGTTGCGGACGTAGATGACGTTGATCTCGCCGTTTTCGATATTGCGGAAAACATAGAAGTCGTGATCCACCAGCTCCAACTGGTGCAGCGCTTCTTGAACTGACATGGGAGGCATGGCGAAGTATTTGGTGCGCACCACCTCAGCCGGCAACTCCGGCTGCCGTTCGGTATTAAGCGGATCGGTAACAGGCTGCTGGGACACCGCCCAAGAGGTTTTGGGGGCGTGGCGGGTGCGGTGCACGCCATTGCGTTCTTTGTATTTGCGCAGCTTGCGGGCCAGCTTGTCGGCCACACGATCGATGCTGGCATAGAGATTTTCGCTGCTTTCTTCCGCCCGGATAACGGTGCCATTGGCGTAGACGGTCACTTCGGCAGATTGGCTGGCACTGATACGGGGGTTGCGGGCTACCGATAGATTGACATCAACCTCACTGGTGATCTGGGCAAAATGGCTGACAGCACGCTCAATTTTTTCTTGAACGTAGCTGCGGATGGCGTCGGTAATCTCGACGTTCTTCCCTTGGATCACAAGCTTAGTCATGGAGACTCTCCCAGTTGTATCGGTTTACGCCTAAAGTTAGCGCCTTACCCTCGCAAAGGATCCCTAGAAAACAGCCCCCACCTCAGGCATGATCGTGGCCCGGCAACTTGCGAAAAGGGGCCATGCAAGCGGCACTAACCTCTTGGGTTAAGTCTAAGTTAACACCTCCCCTCGGGTTCCCGACCAGGAGTTAAGAATAAATTTAGGCTGTCTTAACTCTTGATGGCTCGCACACCAGTGCGATTGCTCGGGCAAAGAGGGATCCCTAGAATTCAGAACCCTAAGTTAAGTTAAGTGGAGAAGGTATGAAGCAAAGGGCTGGAGAGAGCAATCTTGCCGGCGAAACTTGAAATACTTTCTTTTGCTAACACTTGAATTCGACTCTGCGGATCGGAGACTAGATGAGTAAAACTCTCCCAACAACGCTCGCTATTGTCAATACCTAAAAGAGGGAGCCGAGTTGTTCAAGGAAACTCCCATGCAGTCGAAAAAAGTAGCGGCTGCTGAACCGGCACCTTCCCCCAGTCCGAATATCCCTCTATTCTTCCCGTCAATATCCCTCTATTGGGTCATTATACAACCTGGTGTGGGCAGCAGCGGCAGGGGACGCTTTGTCTGGCCGGGGCAGAAACTGACAGAGAAGATGAAGAAGTGCTAACTGAAACTAAGGTTTTTATCAAGATAGAGTTTCTGTGAAGCCATCGTTCCCAGAAGTAGCAGGTCTGAGAAGCTGTTTTTGGCCTCTGGGTTGGTGGCCGGTTCTGCTAGGGTTAAGGCCGGTTTGTGGGCAAGAAGTGGGGTGAACTCGGTGGGCAAAGGGATCCCGTTGCAGGCGGCGGCGCTGTTGGACAGAGCAGAAGCGGCTCTGCAGGAGCGCTTTCAGGCGATGGACCAGGTTCTCAGGGAGAACCTGGCGCGGGTGTTGCGGGCCTTCCACGACCAGCAGGTGGGATCCCACCACTTTGCCGGCGTATCGGGCTACGGCCACGACGACCGGGGGCGAGAGGTGTTGGATCGGGTGTTTGCCCAGATCATGGGCTGTGAGGCGGCGCTGGTGCGGCTGCAGATGGTCTCCGGCACCCATGCCATTGCCTGTGCTTTGTTCGGGGTGCTGCGCCCGGGGGATGAGCTGTTGGCCATCACCGGCCCCCCCTACGACACTCTGGAGGAGGTGATCGGCCTGCGGGGATCGGGGCGGGGATCCCTGCGGGAGTTCGGCGTTACCTATCGCCAGTTGGATCTGCGGAAGGGCGATGTCGATTGGCAGGCTCTAAAAACCGCTCTCAGACCGCAAACCCGCCTGGTGCACATCCAGCGCTCCTGTGGCTACAGTTGGCGGCCCAGCTTCTCCATTGCCCAGATTGCCGAGATGATCCAGATCGTCAAAGCACAAAACCCGGAGGTGGTGGTCTTGGTGGACAATTGCTATGGCGAGTTTGTGGAAACCCAAGAGCCAACCCATGTGGGCGCCGATCTGATCGCCGGATCCCTGATCAAAAATCCAGGCGGCACCCTCGTCCCAGCGGGGGGCTATGTGGCGGGGCGGGCCGAGCTGGTGGAGCAGGCTGCCTGCCGGCTGACGGCGCCGGGGATCGGCTCGGAAGGCGGGGCCACCTTCGATCTCAACCGGCTCCTGTTTCAAGGGTTGTTTTTGGCCCCGCAGATGGTGGCCGAAGCGGTCAAGATTGCCCACCTGGCCGCCCAGGTGTTTCACGATCTGGGCTACCCGGTCTCGCCTCTGCCCCAAGCGCCCCGCACCGACATCATTCAGGCCATTCAACTGGGATCCCCGCAGAAGTTGCAGGCTTTTTGCCGCGCCATTCAAAGCAGCTCGCCGGTGGATTCCTACCTCACCCCGATCCCAGAAGTGATGCCCGGCTATGCCGATCCGGTGGTGATGGCGGCAGGCACTTTTGTTGCGGGCAGCAGTGCTGAGCTCTCTGCCGACGGGCCGATGCGGGATCCCTACACCGTCTATTTGCAGGGGGGAACCCATCTTGGCCACGGGCGGCTGGCCCTGGAAGCCGTCTTACAAGCTTGGGATTCCCTGTGAAGTTACCCACCCGCCCCGGCAAACCAATGGATAAAATTGAGGCGTGGTTTTGGCTCATGGGGGCGGGGAGTCTTGTCGATGTTGAGCTTGTGTCGTTCTTTCGCACTTCCCCGCCGCTGGGGATCCTGTTTGGCCCTGAGTCTGGTGGCGCTGGGGCTGTCCAGCAGTTGTCGGTGGTTGGATCTGCTGCAAGAGAGGAGCGCGCAGGTGGGATCCTCCCTTGCTTCTTCTCCCCTGTGGAGAGATGGCCGAACCCTGGCGGGAACCCTCAGCCCTGAAGATCTGAGCAACCCTCAGGATGGCAGCTTTTGGGATGAGATTTCGATTACATCTCAGCCGGGGCAGATCCTGATTGCGGCCCTGGAGAGCGAAGATTTCGATGCTTACCTGGAGCTGGTGGATGGCCAAGGACGGGTGATCGGCTTTGACGATGACTCCGGCCCAGATATAAATGCCTTGTTGGCGGTGCGTCTGCCAGAGGGCGGCACCTACACCCTGCGAGCCACCAGCTTTGAGCCAGAATCCACCGGCAACTACCGGCTGACCTATGTCCTCACCCAGATCGATTGGCAGCAAACTCCATCAGGCCGTCTGCAGGAGGGATCCCTGCAGCACCCCGAGGATGGCAGTTGGATGGACGAATATCCCATTGCCGCTCGCGCCGGCCAGATCCTGATCGCCTCCCTAACCAGCGCCGACTTCGATGCTTTTTTGCAACTGTTGGATCCCAGCGGAGAAGTCGTGGCTTGGGATGACGACCAAGGCGGCGGAACCGATGCTCTGATGATTGCCTTTCTGCCCCGCACCGGCACCTATACCCTGCGGGCCAACACCTATGGGCCAGGAGAAAAAGGGGCTTATGAGCTGCAGTACACCTTACGCTAGCACCCAGGCTCGTCAAGGTTCTTCCTCTTCTGGTGAAGGAGAGCGGGCAGTTTTTACCTTAAGGCCGATAGGGTGATGACCAGATTTTGACGGGAATCGTTATTTTTTCTATAGTTATGCTAAGTAGCGGTGAAAACCTTGCGCATTTTGCGCTCCCCTCTCCCGCTCCAAAGGGGAGGCTACTTATCTATGGCGGTGCAGGGCGCTGCGGAGATGTTTTAGACCGGCTTGAAATGGCTATGGCTAAGGTTAGCAACCTCTGGTTTTCTTCAAGCTTTCTGAACAAGGATGGTCGGCACTTACTGAGGTTTATGGGAAAGCATGACATCTTATCCTAAGTTGTGACGGAGCTGAAATATTGCTCTCACAGGTGAGGTCTTTTTTCTAGAATCAGGTCAATGGCCCAGACCATTCTTTTGCAGCTAGCCCCTATCCCCACAAAATGGATGCCATGACTCCTGAAATGGTACGCCAGTTTTGGTCTTTGGTCAGCGAGATTGGCAGGCCAGATTGGCTCACAAAACGCGATGACGACTTGGTGAATCTGCTTCTGAGCGCCTGCCAGAGAAAACATGTCCTCAGCAGTGTCGATGCCTCGGTGCTCAATCGCTACATCAGCATTCGCTTGCCCTTGATTCGCGATATCCTCGTTGAGTGAACGACTCCCGGCACTCATCTTCGTTGAGTAAACACAATTCACAAATACAGTGCGGGGCTTCCCGCCGATTAAGCTAAACCGAGAGAGGACAAGGCTTTCCCAATCATGCTGACCGCACAAATCACCTTGCTGGTCTATGGAGTTTTACCTAGTCGGCGATAGACTGAACTACTCTGAAAAATAGCCCACACTATGTTCAGCGTAGCCGAGGTTTAGCACAGCTAGGTATGTCGCGCCGAGAGAGGCGGCCAGCTATAATGCCAAGCGCCAGCATGGAGCCCTGGAGATCTTCCTCAGGGCGTCGCGGCATGCTGCCTTTCTGCTCAGCAATGAGCGGGATGCCATCGCTTCATTGCTGGGTAGCAATATGGGGACTCCGTCCCGCTGTTGCGAACAGCAATGTTCAGCGTAAATGTATCGGCTCTAAGTCTTTTATCGGAGGACTGGTTGGGGCCACACTCGCGTTCGATTCGGTGGTCATAATGGGATCCCTCCTTTAGGTGGTGTATTCGGCGTTGATGCGCACGTAATCGTAGCTGAGATCGCAGCCCCAGGCCATGCCCTGGCCGGATCCCTGGTGGAGATCCACCGTGAAGGTTACCGGATCCCCCTTCAAGTACTCAGAAGCCGCCTGGCGATCAAAATTCAGGGGCATGCCCGCCTGCATAAGCAGAAAATCTCCCAAGCGAATCTCCAAGCAGCGGCTGTCAAAAGGGATCCCGGCCCGACCGGCGGCGGCGGCCACCCGTCCCCAGTTGGGGTCGTTGCCAAAGGCTGCCGCCTTTACCAAGGGAGAGCTGGCGATCACACGGGCCATCTGCCGAGCCGACCTGTCGTCGGGGGCGCCTTGGACGCGGATTTCCAGCAGCTTGGTCGCCCCCTCCCCGTCGCGGGCAATGGCCTTGGCCAGATGGACGCAAACTTGGTTGACCATCTCCGCCAAAGTTTGGGCGGCTGCTGTGCCGGCTTGAATAGCCGGGATCCCGCTCCGGCCATTGGCCAGGGCCAGGAGCATATCGTTGGTGCTGGTATCCCCATCCACGGTGATTTGGTTAAAGCTGAGGTCGGCAGCTTGCTGGAGGATCTGCTGCCACAGATGGGGATCTACAGCCGCGTCGCAGGTCAAGAAAGCCAGCATCGTGGCCAAGTTGGGATGGATCATGCCGGATCCCTTGGCAATGCCCCCCAGCCGGACGGTGTACCCGTCGATCTCGGCCTCTAGGGCAACGCTTTTGGTCACCAGGTCGGTGGTGAGGATGGCACGGGCAGCACTCTCCCCTCCTGCTGGCGAGAGGCTGTCGATCAGGCGGGGCAGGGCTGCCTCAATTTTGGCCATTTCCAATTGCCGCCCGATCACCCCCGTCGAGGCCGTGAGCACCTGTTGGGCCGGGATCCCCAACCGTTCTCCCACCCAGAGGGCCAGTTGGGCGTTGTTGCGTTCCCCTTCTTCTCCGGTACAGGCGTTGGCTTGGCCGGCATTGCAGAGAATAGCCTGCACCGGCTGCCCTTGGGCGAGGATCCCTTGGTTGTAGGTAACACAAGCGGCCTTGACCTGGTTGGTGGTAAAAACACCCGCCCCCACCGCCTCGCAGTCAGCAACGATCAAGGCCAGATCCGCAGCTCCTGAGGGCTTGAGGCCGGCGGCCACTCCAGCAGCTCGAAACCCTTGTGGGGCAGTGACGGCACCTTCAACCGGTTTAAATTGGGATCCCATGCGTTCCTCGGCCAGGTGGGGGTCGGCAATATCATAGCGGCTTGCGGCTCGGGTTTGGGTTCAGGGCAAGTTTTGCCTGAGAAACCTTCTGAAAACCCGTCCTGAGGGCAAAAGTTGTAGTTCTACTAACCAAGCAGAGGCGGCAGAGAGGGTTATTTTTAAAGTATGGGGTGTGCCTGTGTAACCTTCTCTCCTCTTTGCTGGATTTGCAAGGTACCCTCTTGTCCCCTCCCCTAGGAACTGCAAGCCATGCCTGCCCCTGTCATTACCCTTAGCCATGTCAGCAAGGCCTATGCCAATGGCACGGTGGCTTTGCAAGACATGAACATGACCATCCAAGAGGAGCAGTTTGTCAGCTTGGTGGGGCCATCTGGCTGTGGGAAAAGCACGGTGCTGCGGCTGATCGCAGGGCTGGGTGACCTAACCACCGGCTCTATCGAATGGGGGCAAAACACCTCCCAAGGAGAGCCCAAATTGGCCTTTGTGTTTCAGGAGCCGGCCCTCATGCCCTGGGCAACGGTGATGGACAACGTGCGCCTGCCCCTGAAGTTGGCCGGTGAGCCCAAGCCAAAAGCCGATCGAGATGTTCTGGAAGCTCTAGAACTGGTGGGCCTACGGGGGTTTGAGCGCCATTTTCCCCGCGAGCTGTCCGGCGGTATGCGCATGCGGGTTTCCATTGCTCGCGCCTTGGTAACCAAGCCGCAGGTGTTGCTGATGGACGAGCCTTTTGGTGCTTTGGACGAGATCACCCGCAGCAAGCTAAACAGCGAGCTGCTGGAGTTGTGGCAAGAAAAGCACTGGACGGTCATCTTTGTTACTCACAACATCTATGAGGCTGTCTATCTTTCCAACCGCGTGGTGGTGATGGCGGCTCGTCCGGGCCGGGTGGTAGCCGATATTCCCATCGATGCCCCCTATCCCCGCTCGGAAGAGTTTCGCACCTCAACCCTTTACAACGACTACTGCCGTGAAGTGTCGGCTCGTCTCCAGGAAGCCATGTATGGCGCGGCTCAGGAGCCTTATCTGCGTCCCCTCTCGGCCGGACGTTCGCGCTGACGGGATCCCTTCCTTGACGGTGTTCCCTGTTGTGTAGAGCCCCCTTCCTCATCAACCTCAGGATATGTTCGATGCTTTCCTCTCCCTTTTCAATTGGCTGTATCGCCGGCTGGGATCCCTTGGCGCGGCGGAGCGCTTGTCTCTGCCTTGGCCGGATTGGGCTCCGCCCAGGCTGACCGGAGCGGTTAGAGAACAACTCAGGTTCCAACCCACGGCTGCCGCTGCTGGGCCGAGTGCTGCGCCGGCAAAGGGGTTGGATCTGGGCCGCTGGTTCAATCTGGAGGTGATGGCCCCCGTTATTGTCGGGATCCTCTTTTTGGTGGGCTGGGAAGTGGCGGTGCGGGTGACAGGAATGCCCCACTATCTCTTGCCGGGGCCGATTTTGGTGGCGCAAACCCTTATCCGCGACTGGGGAACGCTTTTTCCTTCTCTGTTGATTACTCTGCAGATCACGGTGGTGGCCTTTTTGGCCGCCACCGTATCCGGGCTTGTGCTGGCGATTGTGTTCACCCAGAGCAAGTGGATCGAGCGCAGCTTTTTCCCCTATGCGGTGCTTTTGCAAACAACGCCCATTGTCTCCATCGCGCCGCTGATCATCATTTGGCTGCGCAACAACACCTTTGCCGCGATGGTGGTCTGCGCGTGGATTGTGGCTTTTTTCCCGATTCTTTCCAACACCACTCTGGGGTTGAACAGCGCCGATCACAACCTGCTCAACCTGTTTCAACTGTACAAGGCCAATCGTTGGCAAACCTTGATCTACCTGCGGCTGCCCAGCGCCATGCCCTATTTCATGGGGGGCCTGCGCATCAGCGGCGGCCTTTCTTTGATTGGGGCGGTGGTGGCGGAGTTCGTGGCTGGTACCGGTGGGCAGCGAGCTGGGATCGCCTACCAGATCTTGATCTCCAGCTTCAACCTGCAGGTGCCGCGCATGTTTGCAGCCTTGATCTTGGTTACCGGCTTGGGGATCCTGATCTTCATTTCCCTAAGCGCTTTATCGGAGAGGGTATTGGGCAAGTGGCACGAGAGCGCCATGCGCCGAGAGAATTGAACTGTGACATACTCCCGCACTCCTGCTGGCGCCTAGAGTGCAGGCTTTGCCAATAGTGACTCCTGCCATCGCAACCAGCTCCGCGCCGCTGCCGCTGTGGGTTGCTATCGAAGGGGGATGAACTCGGTGCGGCCAATGATTTGTTGGCCTTGATCCGAGAGGGCATAGTTGATGAAATCGGCCACCGCAGGGCTGGTTCTCTGAGGTGCCACCAAAAACACGTTGCGGGCCAGAGGATAGCGGCCACTTTGGATAGCCTCGCGGGTGGGCATCTGGCCGTCGATGGGCACCATCCTCACCGTTTGCTGGTTCTGCACCTGATCCACGGTGCTGTAGGTGATGCCGTCTTCTCCCAAAGCCCGCAGGAGAGGGGTGGTGACATCTTCGGTGGCGGTGGTGAAGTAGGGCGGGTTGTCGGGAGCAAAGGGCAGCCCCAGCAACACCAGCTCTTGGAAGACAGTGTAGGTGCCGCTCTGGGGGGCGCGGTTGAGAACGCGAATTGGGCGATCCGGGCCGCCCACCTGACTCCAGTTGGTGATCCGACCCTGGAAGATATCGGCCAATTGCTGCAGCGTCAGGCCGCCTTTGTAGGGGTTGTTCACCCCCACCGCCACCGCCAGGGCATCTTTGGCCACCGGGATCGCCTGCAAACCGGCCTGCACTTCGCTGGCATTGAGGGGGCGGGAGCTGGCGGCCATCTGGATGCGCCCTTCCATCAGGGCCTTGAGGCCGGCATTGGAGCCGTTGGGTTTGCCATCCGGGATCCCGTAGGTGAGGGGAATGCCGGGGTTGCGCTGGCTGTAGCCTGACTTCAAGGCCAAGACAAGGCGAACCATGGTGACGCTGCCATCCATCTGCAGCACCGCCGGGTTGGGCAGGGAAGTGTCCAGCTTAACCGGGCCGGCAGGCAGATTGGGGGCTTGCGCCTGGGGAAGGTTGGGTGCCGTCGGTGCCTGTGGCTGGGCAGCCGGAATCTGGCTGGGGACAGAAGGCACGTTCCCTCGATTCAGGAAAGAGTCAAGCAGGCCGGAGCGATAGGCATACCAGCCGCCTCCCCCCAGTATCGCCAGCAAAAGAATGTAAACAATCGGAGGCGGGCCAGAGCTTTGTGCGGTCATGGGATCCCCCCAGAGAAATTCGCAGTCCAGACATTATGAGACCTTCCCCCTCCGTTGTATCAATTGCCTGGGGAGATTGGGTAAGCGTCAGGTTAAGGGGCATCCCGTCCCACCTCGCGCAGCTCGATCACATCCGCGCGGGGATCCGCCTGCACGACTTCCAGTTCAATCCAAGCTGCTAGAGGAGCCTGGCGTTCTAGGCGTACCGGCACCCGAAAAGCGATCTCATCCAGCAGGGCCAGCACCAGGTTTTCTTGCTCGCGCAGATAGCCCAAGACCAAGGCCCGCCAAATCTGCCCCGGTCGCTGGCGCAGGTACTCAATGCTCCAGTAGCGCTTGGACTTGCGCTCCACTTGAACCGCTTCTGCAGTGCCCGGCTCAATGGCCAGCAACAACTGCTGCACCTCGGCTTCGGTCAAGGGCAAGGGATCCCCGCGCAAGAAAGCCTTGATCTGGTAGTGGGCCACCAGATCCAGGTAGCGGCGAATGGGGGAAGTTACTTGACAGTAGGCATCGAGACCCAGCCCCGTATGTCGCCCCGGTTGGGTGGCCACCTCTGCCCGCGATAGACAGCGCATGATGGCAAAAGATCTCACCGGCCCCTGGGGATACAGATCCAGAACCTCCGGCGGGGGGAGCTCAGGGGCCGGCTGCAGGCGATAGGGCACCGGGATCCCGTTTTGGCAAGCAAAGCGAGCAGCCACCTCACCGGCCAGCACCATCATCTCCGCCACCATCTGCCGCGCCGGCGTATCCTCAATAACACGCAGGTGGGGGATCTCGTCCATGACCTTGATATCTTGCTCCGGCAGGCCGATCTGGATGGCCCCTTGAGCCAGGCGCCAGGCGTAGCGCCAGCGAGCGGCCCGGGCAATGGCCGTCAGTTGTGCCTCTGCCCCCAACTCCAGCATCTCGTCGGCATCGTCATAGGTGAGGCGGTAGTTGACCTGGATTTGGCTAAGGCAGATCTCGTAGTTGCGCACGACACCGTCGCATCCCAGCCGGATGCCGAAGCTGAGGGCAGGCCGCACCTCCCCCTGCACCAAGCTCATCAGGCCGGTGGACAGCTCCGGTGGAAACATCGGGATCACCCGCTCGGGCAAATAGACGCTGGTGCCACGCCGGCGGGCCTCCAGATCCAAAGGATCCCCCCACTGTACCCAGCAACTGGGATCGGCAATGTGGATCCAGAGCTTGATCTCCTCATCCGACCAAAACTCGACGCTGAGGGCATCGTCGATATCGCGGGTGCTGGCGTCGTCGATGGTGTAGGTGTGGAGATGGGTGAGATCGCGGCGCAGATGGGGATCCAGGAAGGGAGGAGGGCCGCCCAGCAAAGTTTGGGTGTAGCGCTCCACCTCCTTGGGAAATTGGGTGGGGATCCCGGTGAGGCGCAGAGCCAGGTTCTCGTGGCGGCTCCACAGGCCCAGGGCCACCAGGGCGTCAAAGGCTCCTTGGGGAGTGTCGGGAAATCCCATCAGTTGCAGCAGTTGCGAGGCCCGTTCCCGATCCGAGGGGGTGAGGTTGTGGGAGAGATCCTCGTGGCTGCGAATGCTGGCCGCCGCTCCCTGCAAAGCTAGGCGCTCCAGCAGCTCCAGACGGGCTCGCTCCGCTGGGGTCCAAGTGTACTTTTGCCCAGGCTGGGCCACCGCTGCCCTTAGGCGGGCCTCAAACTCGGCCTGTTCCTGCTGCCGCTGCTGGGTAACGGCAATTTGATGGCGGATTTCCTTCACCTGCGCCGGGGTACGCGGCTCGTAGCCTTCCCCCTTTGCCTTAAAGTAGATGAAATCCTCACTCAAAAGGCGGTAAGCAGCATAAGTAGAGACCGGGGAATCGTCGGAAAACAACAACTGGGCCATCTCCGACAGGCTCAGGAGCCGGCGCTCCTCCTGAACCAATTCCCAGGCCAAAGCTAAGCTTTCGGGATCCAACTTCGCCTGCACCGCCTGCCAAAAGCCGGGAATGTCGGAAGCCGTGAAACTGGATCCCCCATTCAAGGCAAAGGTAATTTGGCGAGGGTGAACGCTGTGCACCTGCCCCGAAGCCACGCCCAGCAGTAGGTTCTTTTTGCCCTCGGTGCCCTGAACCACGGCCAACACACGGTCGTTATTGTGGCGAAACTCCACCAGCGTGCCCTTTTCCACCCTCTCTCCCCATGTCGGCTGTTGTTGAAGTGCAGGCTCTCCTCCATTTTCCACCAGCTCTGCCCGCCTGCCCACGCGGAAACCCCGGCCAGAAGACATGCAGACACGAGAACTGGCAATCTTTGCACATCAATACTTAAAGAGAATATGGGTATACGGTACTATGTATACATGAGACACCTATGGGATACAGGCCTTCCGGTAGATTGTGGTTACGTATTCCACACTGCGATTCCAAGGGAGGGGCAAGTTCTGACAAGTTTCTGGGATCAAGTTACCAATTGAGATCCCCAAATTGCGTAGAGATACTGTTGCCAGCATTTCTCAAGCATGCAGTTTCCACTTCCATATGGTATTCTGAGCTCTGAGGGTAGGATACAGTTACCCCAGGCTGCTACTTAGTTAAGCTAGGGGTGTGCCATAGGAAGGCACCCATCGTGGTTTGTTTTCCCTAGACAAAGGTTAGGGAAGCAGATCCCTGCTTTTTCCCTCTTCTAGCGCTCAAAAGGTCAGCCGTGGACAACCCAAAGCGACTGTTGCTTGTCGATGACGATCCCAACCTGATCCTGCTGGTAAAGGACTACCTGGAGTTTCGCGGCTATGAGGTGGTGGCGGCGAGCAACGGTCAAGAAGGGTTAGAGGCGATGCGCCATTTCACGCCGGATTTGATCATCTGCGATGTGATGATGCCGGAGATGGATGGCTACACGTTTGTCCAGACCATTCGCTCCAACAGCGCGACGGACTGGATCCCGGTGATTTTTTTGTCGGCGCGCGGGCAAACAGCCGATCGGGTGCGCGGGCTCAACACGGGGGCAGATGTTTACCTGGTCAAGCCCTTTGAAGCGGAAGAGCTGGTGGCCCAGGTGGAGTCGGTTCTCAAGCACACAGAGCGCCTGTTGCAAATGCAAAGTGTCGGTATTCAGCCGGTCATCAAGCTGGAGCGGGAAATTGAGCTGACCCCCACGGAAACCAAGGTGCTCCAGCATGTGGCCAGGGGGATGTCCAACCGTGAGATTGCCGAGGTGATGGGGGTGAGCCAGCGCACCGTCGAAAGCCACGTCAGCAACATGCTGAGCAAAACTGGCTTGCACAACCGCACCGAGCTGGCCCGCTGGGCCATCGAAAGTGGTTTGGGCAGGGGCTGAGGGGCCACCGAGAGAACTTCTGCTGTCCAGTGGGGTGGGCGAGCTGTGGGCCTCACTGGGCGGCGGTGAAGGTGGCCAGGAGGATGGGGGATCCCTCAACTTTTCTGCCCTTGTCCGTCGTTTTGGCAGCAAACTGAAGAAAGTGAGGTAACCGGTCAGGGTGCCTCTGTCCACTACGGTCTAGAACCCATGGGATCCCGTTTACCGCGTCCGGCTCGGCCCATCCGCTCCGGCCACTACCCGGCCAAAGAGCTGTGCAGCCAGTGCGGCCTCTGCGATACCCGCCATGTCGCCTACGTCAAAGAAGCCTGTGCCTTCTTAAACCAGCAGTTTACCCGCCTGGAAGAGCAAACCCACGGGCGATCCCGAGAGTCGCTGCGCTCCGAGTCGGCTGCCGTCAGCGACAGCGACTACTTCGGCGTCTACGAGGCAATGTACACGGCCCGCAGGCGGGATCCGATCCCGGGTGCCCAGTGGACGGGCATCGTCAGCAGCATCGGCATGAAGGCCCTCAGCAGCGGCCTAGTAGAAGGGGTGGTGTGCGTGCAGGCGGATCCCCAGGATCGCTTTCAGCCGCGGCCTGTCTTGGCGCGTACTCCGGAGGCGGTTTTGGCGGCGCGGGTTAACAAGCCAACCCTATCCCCCAATCTCTCCGTGCTGGAGCAGGTGGAGCAAAGTGGCCTCAAGCGCCTCTTGGTTATCGGGGTGGGCTGTCAGATCCAGGCTTTGCGGGCGGTGGAGAAAAAGCTGGGCCTAGAGAGGCTTTACGTGCTGGGCACGCCCTGTGTGGACAATGTCAGCCGCGCCGGCCTGCAGAAGTTTTTGGAAACCACCAGCCGCTCCCCGCAAACGGTGGTGCACTACGAGTTCATGCAGGACTTCCACATCCACTTCAAACACGAAGACGGCTCGGTGGAAAAGGTGCCTTTTTTTGGCCTCAAGACCAAAGAACTCAAGGACGTGTTTGCCCCCTCTTGCCTTACCTGTTTCGACTACGTCAACGGCCTGGCAGATCTGGTGGTGGGCTACATGGGATCCCCCTTTGGCTGGCAGTGGCTGCTGGTGCGCAACTCTCGCGGGCGGGAGCTCTTGGATCTGGTTTGGGAAGAGCTGGAAACCCAAGCGGTGATCTCGCAGGGATCCCGGCGGGCGGCAGTACAACAGGGGATCCAAGCCTACGAGCAGGCTCTGAGCCTGCCCATGTGGCTGGCTCGGATCCTGGGGGCGGCAATCCAGCGCTTTGGGCCGCGTGGCCTGGAATATGCCCGCTTTTCCATTGATTCCCACTTTGTCCGCAACTATCTCTACCTGCGCCGCCACTACCCCCACAAGTTGGAGCAGCATGTCCCTCCCTTTGCCCGGCGCATCGTAGAGCAGTACCAACTCCCCTCTCCCTAAGGGAGAGGGGTTGGGGGTGAGGGCAACTCCCTTAGGGAGAGGGGTTGGGGGTGGTCGCGTGAGCAGCGCGGAGCGCTGGGGCAACTCCCTTGGGGAGAGGGGTCGGGGGTCAGCAATAGCGGATCCCGGCTTCCGCCCAGCGGTCGATGGCCTGGCCCAAGCGCTCGCAATCGGCAATCAGGCTAATTCGCACATAGCCTTCCCCCCCTTCCCCAAAGGCGTTGCCGGGGGTTACGACCACGCCCGTAGATTCCAGCACCCGCAGGGCAAACTCCGTCGATCCCTCGGGAGTGCCGTCGGCAGCGCGGGGGGTCGGGATCCAGAGGTACATTGTTGCCCGCGGCGGCTCAATCTGCCAGCCCAGCTCCGCCAGGCGGCTAATGAGATAGTCGCGCCGGCGGCGGTAGCGCTCCTGCACCTGCTGTAGGTAGCTCTCTGGCAGGGCCAAAGCCGTCTCGGCCGCCTTTTGCAGTGCGCCAAAAATGCCGTAGTCGAGGTTGGTTTTCAGGGTGCGCAGGCTCTGGATGATCTGGCGGTTGCCCACCACAAAGCCCACCCGCCAGCCGGCCATGTTGTAGGTTTTGGAGAGGGTGTGGAACTCCACGGCCAAGTCCTTGGCGCCGGGGATCTGCAGCAGGCTGGTGGGCCGATAGCCGTCAAAGGCCAGCTCCGCGTAGCACAGGTCGTGCACCAGAATCAGCTCATAGCGGTGGGCAAAGGCCACCACTTCTTCAAAAAAAGAGCGGGGCGCCACCGCCGCCGTTGGGTTGTTGGGGTAGTTGAAGTAGAGCACCCGCGCCTGCTTGGCCACCTCCGGCGGGATCTCCTGCAGGTCAATGAGCCACCCCTTCTCGGGGCGCAGCAGCAGCGGGTAGATCTGCCCGCCGGCAATCATGGGCCCGCGAAAATGGGCCGGGTAGGCGGGGCTGGGCACCAGCACCAGATCCCCCGGATCCACGTAGGCCAAGGCCAGGTGGGTCAGGCCCTCTTTGGATCCCAAAAGAGGTAGCACCTCCCCATTGGGATCCAGCTCCACCCCGTAGCGGCACCGGTACCAATCGGTGATCGCCTGGCGGAAGCTGGCCGTGCCCTCGAAGGGTGGGTAGCCGTGGTGGACGGGATCGGCGATGGCCGCCTGGGCCGCCTCCACCACCGGCTGGGGGGTGGGGCCATCGGGGTTGCCCATGCCCAGATCGATCAAATCTAGCCCCTGCTGGCGGGCGCGGGCCTTCAGCTCATCCAAGCGGGCGAAGACGTAGGCAGGCAGCTTGTTCAAGCGTTGGGCGGGGACGAGAGCGCGGTTCATACAAATAGAAAGGCAAGCCGACACCTGGCTCACTTGGGGTTAACTGCACAGCTTACCGCCAGACCCGCACCTGAAGCAATGCGAAGCAGGGCCGAGCTTGGGTATCTCGGATCCCAAAGGCTAGGATAGAAATCTAAGTTCGGTTTTGTGGCAAGGCAGAGCAGTGGCTTTACCCCTTGTGGCCGTTGTGGGTCGCCCCAACGTGGGCAAGTCCACCCTCGTCAACCGCCTGGCGGGGGTGCGTTCCGCCATTGTCCACGATGAGCCGGGCATCACGCGGGATCGCCTCTACCAAGAGGTGGAGTGGAACGGGCGCCGCCTGCAGGTGGTGGATACCGGCGGCCTGGTCTTTGGCGACGACAGCGAGTTCTTGCCCCACATCCGCCAGCAGGCCATGGCGGCGATGGCGGAGGCGCACGCTGTGATCTTTGTGGTAGATGGCCGTGAGGGACTGACCCCCGCCGATCGGGAAGTGGCCGATTGGCTGCGCAAACAACCCCTGCCGGTGGTGGTGGCCGTCAACAAGTGCGAGTCGGGGCAACTGGGCCTGGCCCAGGCGGCGGCTTTTTGGGAGTTGGGGCTGGGGGAGCCGATCCCCTGTTCCGCCATCCACGGCAACGGGGTGGCCGAGCTGTTGGAGGCGGTGCTGCCCCATTTGCCTGAGGTAGACGAAGCTGCAGCAGCAGCGGATCCCATCGCCGTGGCCATTGTGGGCCGGCCCAACGTGGGCAAGTCCAGCCTACTCAACCGCCTGGTGGGATCCCAGCGGGCCATCGTCAGCCCCATTGCCGGCACCACCCGCGATGCCATCGATACCGTCGTTACCTGGGAAGGGCAGCCCTACCGTCTCATCGACACCGCCGGGATCCGCAAAAAAAACCGGGTGGAATATGGAGTGGAGTTTTTCAGCATCAACCGCGCCTTCAAAGCCATCCAGCGCTCGGACGTGGTGCTGCTGGTCATTGACGCCCTCGAGGGAGTGACCGAGCAGGATCAGCGGTTGGCCGGCCGCATCGAAGAAGAAGGCCGCGCCTGTATCGTCGTCGTCAACAAGTGGGATGCCGTCGAAAACAAAGATACCTACACCCTCAACGAGTTCACCCGCGAGATTCGCGACAAGCTTTACTTTATCGACTGGGCGCCGCTGCTGTTCATCAGCGCCCTCACCGGGCAGCGCACCCACAAGATCTTTGCCCAGGTGAATACGGTGGTGGCCGCCCATCGCAAGCGCATCGCCACCGCCGTGGTCAACGAGGTGCTCCAGGATGCCCTCGCCTGGCAATCGCCCCCCGCCAACCGCCAGGGCAAGCAGGGCAAAATCTACTACGGCACCCAAGTGGCGGAGCAACCTCCCACCTTTCTCCTGTTTGTCAACGATCCCGATCTCTTCAAAGACAACTACCGCCGCTACTTGGAAAAGCACTTCCGGCAAAACCTCGACTTCACAGGCACCCCCATTCGCTTTCGTTGGCGCGGCAAAGCCGAGCGCCTCGTGGGACGGGCAGTGCAAAAATTAGAGGGATCCCTGGCCTCTCGTTAGGCCCTCTGGAGGACGGAGCTCTATTCTGAAAGCCTATGGCTGTGGATCCCAACGTCAAAACCCTGGTGGAGAATCGTCGCGCCCGCTTCGAGTACGAAATCTTGGAGACCTACGAAGCCGGGCTGCAACTGACCGGCACAGAGGTGAAATCGATACGAGCGGGCAAAGCCAACTTACAAGACGCTTTTGCCCTCTTTCGCGATGGCGAGGCCTGGCTGCACAACCTGCACATCTCCCCCCATGGCACCGCCAGCAAGGTGTTCAACCACGATCCCACCCGCCGCCGCAAGCTGCTGCTGCACCGCCGCGAGATCGACCGGCTGCGGGGCCTGGTGGAGCAAAAGGGCCTGACCGTGGTTCCCCTCAAGCTGGTGCTCAACCGCGGCTGGATCAAAGCGCATCTGGGCGTGGCCCGCGGCAAGAAGCTCCACGACAAGCGGCAGGCCATTAAAGAGCGGCAAACCCAGCGAGAGATCCAGCGAGAGCTCAAGGGGCGCTAAGGCCCGCCAAGCTTCCGGCAGCTTCCAATGGGGTGGCCAGCGGTGCAGCCTAGGCGATCCCAAATGCCGCTGGAGCCCTTCGTTGCAGCGATTTCCAGTTTTCCCCTCCCTTGGGCAGAGAGGCTGGGGGTGAGGAATCCTCCGATAGGCTTGGAAGCAAAATCCAACTCGGTCGGCTGCAGGGGGAGGGAAGGAGCCGCCGCCAGCAAGTTCTAGGCACCAGGGAGGGGGAAGAAGCGGTCGGTGGTTTTCACCCGCTCACACCAAGCACGGATGTTAGGGAAAGGCTTGAGGTCGAAGCCGCCCTGCTCCGCCACGTGGGTGTAGGTAAAAAGGGCCAGATCTGCAATCGTGTAGCGGTTGCCCACGAAGAACGCTTTCCCCTGCAAATGGCCCTCCATGATCTCCAAGGCCTCTGTGCCGGATTTGAGGTTCTGGGCAATCAGCTCGGCGTGGGCCTCGGCTTGTCCAGCCCGCACCAGGAAGCGGGTGGTGGCAATGTAGCGGGCAATGCGGGTCTGTTCAAAAAGTAGCCATTTCAAGATCTCGGCTCGTTCCAACTTGTTTTGGCCGTAGAGGGGGGTGTCTTCTGCTAAGTAAACCAAGATTGCCGCCGACTCGGCCAAGACCGTGCCGTCTTCCAGCTCCAAAGCCGGGATCTGGCCCAGAGGGTTCTTGGCCAGGTACTCGGGGCGGCGATTTTCTCCGACCCTAGAATTGACTTCAACCGTCTCGTAAGGGATCTGCAACTGCTTGAGCAGCAGCTCTACTTTGTAGCAGTTCCCAGAAGTTGGGATCCCGTACAGTCGCAACATTGTCGTTAACCTCACCCCAAAACGCCCAATATAACGCTCAATATAAAAACTCCGTATAGAGACTCCGTTGAGCTGCAGGGGCTTTGCTATCCAGGCTGACGCAAGAATTCCGGCCAGAATCCAGCATCGTGGTCTATAAACCAGCCCCATCGAGACGCTCCCTGCCGCCGGCGCTGCTCCCAGAGGAGAGTCTACATTTCGGCGCTAGGGGGGCATAGCCCTATAGCCCAAGTCGCGCAGGAGGTGCTCGGAGCGCCGCCAGTGGGGCCGCACCTTGACGAACAGCTCCAGGTAGACCTTGCCCAGGATCAGCTTTTGAATCTGTAGACGGGCGGCCTGGCCGATCTGCTTGAGCCTTTCCCCGCCTTTGCCGATGAGGATCCCTTTTTGCGAGTCCCGCTCCACGTAGAGGGTGGCCAAGATGCGGGTGACGGTGGGGGTTTCTTCCACCTGGTCGATGGTCACGGCCACCGAATGGGGCACTTCCTCGCGGGTATGCAGCAGCACCTGTTCGCGGATCAGCTCTGCCATAATGAACCGCTCCGGCTGATCCGTCACCAAATCCGGCGGGTAGTAGTAGGGGCCGGTGGGCAGCAGATCGATGGTGGCCTGGATGAGGGGCGCCAAACTGCCGGGATCCAGCGCCGACACCCAGATGACAGGGGCACCGGGGCGCAGGGCTTGGTAGCTCTCTTGGTGGGCCTGGCGCGCGGCAGACTCTTTGGGCAGTAGATCGGCTTTGTTGCAGACGAGGATGCAGGGGGTAGCAGCAGGGATCCGCTCGGCGATGAAAGTGTCCCCACGTCCCGCCGGCACCGAGCCATCCACCACGAAGAGGATCACGTCCACTGCGGCAATGGCAGCCTGGGCGTTGTGCACCAAGATCTCCCCCAGGCGATGATGGGGCTTGTGGATGCCGGGGGTATCCACCCAGATGATCTGGGCTTGCGGCAAGGTGAGGATCCCTTGCAGCCGGTTGCGGGTGGTCTGGGCCACGGGAGAAGTGATGGCGATCTTCTGGCCCACCAAAGCGTTCAGCAGGGTGGACTTGCCCACATTGGGCCGCCCGATCAGCGCCACAAACCCCGACTTAAAGCCCGGCGGGGCAACTGGAAGCGCATCGGCGACGCGAGAGGGCTGCGGTTCAGCGGGCGCTTTTCCCTGAGGGCCAGCAGGGGTTTCTTGGCTCTGCGCTCGTAGTTCTTCTTCAGCCATGGCCTTCCCCAGCCTTTGTTTCTAGCGGACAGAGTAGGCCCCTGCGGCGGCAGGTAACTGCAGGGATAGGGATCCCAGCGGGGCCAAGGTGGTGCCGGGGTAATAAAAAGCGAGGATTTGCGCCGCGTTCAACCCCCGCCGCGCCAAGGTATAGGAGCCGTACTGGCTCAGGCCCACCCCATGGCCAAAGCCGCCGCCGATAAAGCGATAGCCTACCAGTCGCTCCCCTTGTTTTAGAGGCTCTATCCGAAATAGGGTGCTGTAGAGGCGGGGAAAAGCCAAGCGCACCTGATCCTTGCGCAAAAGAATCGAGTGGAGCCCTTCCGCCGTCTGCAAGTCCAACTGCAGCGCCTGCACCCGGCCACTGACAGAGCGCTCCAGAATCTCCATCCCCGCAATGCTGCTCCAAATGGGCATTGGGATCCCCAGATAGTCTTGGCCGGCTCGCAACTGGGCATTCAGCTCCTCCAGCGATTGGGAGAACTCCCAGCGGAAGAGGCGCGACACCCCCGATTCATTAAAACCCTCCCGCCGGGCCAGGAAGGCTTGCAAGTCGTTCTCCTGCCGCAAATCGAAGGGCTTATCGGGCGGGTGGGCGATATCCACCTGCGGACGCAGATAGGGGCGCGGCTCCCCGTCCCAAACCTCTTCAAACGCCGCCGATACGCCGCCGTTGGTGGAAGAATAAACGGCATCCACCAGCTCGCCGTTGTAGGTGAGCACCAGGCCGCTGGTCTGGCGAATGGCTTCGTCGGCCCGTGGGTGGGTGCCGCTCAGCCCCTTGTAAACCTGGCAGTGGGTGTTGGCACAGAGCTGGTAATCGTCGATCCGAAAGCGGTGTAGGTTCTTGAGGGCGTAGGTGCGCGCCAAAATCGCCTGGGCAGCCATGGCGGCAAAGGGAGCCCCTGGCCCCACCTCATGGGGCACCACCCCCCGCAAATAGGTTTCCAAGGGCACAGCGTTGACCACCGTATAGCTGCCGTAGGCATTGGGCTGAAGGGTAATGGATCCGGCATAGTAGCGGTCGTTCACCCGCAAATAGCCGGCATCGGAGGTCACCCGGAGGCGGGTGCGGTGGTAGCGAAAATGCTCATGCACCCAGCTCAGCTCTGCCCGTTCGCGTCGCTCCTGCACCTCCAGCCGCACCTGAGGGATCCCTTCTTTCTGGGCATATTGCTGAATCTGGATCAGTTGTTGGGGGGTGTAGGCGCGGTTGGCCCACACCTGCCATTCCTGCGGTTGGGCGATCTCGGTGTGGATGCCCAGAGATTCCCAGTAGTTGGCGCTGGCCTCGGCGCTCTCGAAGCTTTTGTGGCTGCTGAGGATGAGGCGGTACACGGTTTCCGGGCTGGCCAGGGCGCGGTTGACGATCCCAACAGTAACTTGTGGGAGGCGCTGCGTCTGGGTGCTGCCGTCTGCTTGAGCAAATTCCAGGGTGAGGAAAGACCCCAGCGGCGCTGCCAATTCCACCTGATCTTGCTCAGAAAGGCCAAAGCGTTGCACAATGCCCACGTGTAGGATCGGGTTTTCGGGGGTGGCCGCCGCGGACAATCGCGCCGGCGAAACAGGGTTCTCGGCCTCTTTGCGCACCCCGGTCGCGTCAGCGGCACGGAGCACCAAGGCTGTCAGCAACAGGCCCAAGCCGGAAATGAAGGTGCTTTGTTTGCGCCAGCGGAGCGGAGTCCTTAAAAACCGGCGAGGTTGGGCAGTAGGAGACTGACAACTGGCCATGGCCGCTTTATCCTAAAACACACCCTGTCGATTGTACCCGCATCTTTTCTGGCCTACCGGCAACGGTGCAAAGCCCTATGGATGCTGTTCCCGACAAGGAGTTCCCCATCGGACGGAGCCCTGACGCGGCCCGCTCTGCTTTGCGCAAGGGATCCGGCTGGCGGCTGGGCTGGGATCCCTCCCGCTCCCCCTTTGTGGCCCTGGTGGGGGGAGAGACTTGGGCGCTGGAGCTCACCCAAGAGGAGTGGCAAGCGTTTGCGCAGGGGGTGCAGCGCCTGCAGCAGGATCTGGAGGCCATCGCCTCCCAACTGATGGCGGAGGAAAGCATTACACTGGAGCAGACTTTCCCTGTCTTGACTTTGATAGCCAGCGGCAGCGCCACCGCCTGGGGCCTCTACCTGCAGTTGCACCAGGGCCGGCGCGGCGAAGGTTTTTGGCCTGCTGACGTCGTCCCCGAACTCTGTCGGGCCGTTGCTCAATTTTTTGACCCAGCCTCTTGAGCAAGCCTGCAGGGCAACTCTCCCGACAGGCCTGGCCCTTAGCCAACCATTACTCCCGTCAACACCCGAGAGAATCCGTGACATCCACTACTTTCCCCCGCAGGTTGGCAGCGGCATTGGCATCCGCATTATCCAAGAAACTTGCCTGTGAACTGTACGCCTCATCGACCTCGATGAAGTCCCGCTCCCACAAAATACCCAGGAGCAGCTCAACCTAGCCCTGTAGCTTGCCCCCAAAGCGGATTCTGAAGGACATGGGCTGTGCTGGAATTGAACCAGCGGCTCCCACCGTGTCAAGGTGGTACTCTACCACTGAGTTAACAGCCCCTCTGAGCGATGCCGACGCACACCTGGGCGGAAGGTCGGAAATTGATAATATCACATTCAACCCGTGCGATTGAGAATCAGCTTGACTCGAGAGTGGGTGCTGAACCGGCATCCTATTTTTGCAAATTTAAATCGAAGGGATGTTCGGATCCGGCCAACAACTGGTAGTGCAACACCTGCGGCGGGCGAGCAAAGTAGGGCCCGATGAGGGCACGCCAGCGGACAAAGTTTTCCGATTGGCGGAAGTTGACCAGATGGGCCTCTAGGGATCCCCACTGCACCAGCAGCAGGTATTGCTGGGGGTGCTCCAAACAGCGCTGCAGTTGGTGTTGCCGATAGCCATCGGTTTGTTGCAGATAAACGAAAGCCTGGCCGATGGCAGCTTCAAAAGCAGCTTCCGAGCCGGGGGTAATTTCAAACCGGGCCACCTCCAGGACAGGAGCCGTGTTCATAGGCTATGTGTGCAGACCACACTCGGTTTTGGCTGTGCCCTTCCAGCGGCCGGAGCGGGGATCCGCCCCCGGCTCTACCGGCGCCGTGCAGTGGAGGCAGCCGATGCTGGGATAGTTGCGATCGTGCAGGGGATTGTAAGGGATCCCGTGGGCGAGGATGTATTTCCAGACTTGGCCGTTTGTCCAGTCGGCAAGGGGGTTGAGCTTGAGGCGGTTGCGCTTGGCATCCCACTGCACCTTGCCAATATCGGCGCGGGTGGGGGATTGCTCGCGGCGCATCCCGGTAATCCAGGTGGTGCAGTTGGCCAGGGCGCGATTCAGGGGCTCTACCTTGCGAATGTTGCAGCAGAGGTCGGGGTTGGTGCGGTACAGCTCTGGCCCATATTGCGCCGCCTGCTCTTCGGGGGTGAGCAGAGGTTTGAAGATCTCCAGTTGCAAGTGAGGGTAGCGGGCCAACACCTGTTGCTGCAGTTGCAGGGTTTCCGGGAAGTGAAAGTCGGTATCCAGGAAAAAGGCGCGCACCTGCGGGCGAATGGCCGTGAGCAGATCGATCAACACCAGGTCTTCCGGGCCCAAGCTACAGGCCAGCACCAGCCCATCTCCAAACTCCTCTACCCCCCAGGCCAGCAAGTCACTGGCCGACAAGGGCTCAAAGTGCTCGCTCAGAGAGGCTACCTGGGGCTGATACTGTTCTCGCACGGCCTGGGCCGCCAGCTCCCAGCGGCTAGAAGAAGAAGAAGAAAGGCTTGCTGTCATAGGGGGAAGACACCGAATGCAACGATCCTCGTCTTTATTAATCTACACTAATTCGGTCAAGCTTTAGGATTTTTGGGCTACGAGGCAGCGGCGGGCAGAGGTAGGGATCGGGATCCCCTGGCACGGAGGGGGATTTGTCCCCAGCGATCCCGTCGGATCCCCATAACCAAGCCGTGCCAGAGGGGGCTGGGATCCGGCTCCGGCAGGTGAACCCAGTGGTAGCGCAACACCCCTCGCCGTGGGTTGATATCCAGCTCAAACACCCGCAGAGCCGAAACCGGCCCCACCAGCGGAGGTGCCGTCAGGTAAGGGATCCCATCTCGCACATACACCTTCGGCACATGCAGATGCCCGCTCAACACCGCCACCACCCGCCCGTGATTGGCCAGGAGGGTGTGTAGTGCCGAGGCTTGCTCGCTGCGGAGCCGGTACTTGCGGAACAAGACCGCATCCATCTGGGTGGGGGAGATAAAAGGAGGCTGATGGATGAGCAGAATCAGCCATTCCTCGGGCACCGCTTGTAGATGTTCGCTTAGCCAGTGCAGTTGCGAGGGACGCAGCACACCCTGAGGCAAGGGGAAGTGTCCTAAACTAGCGTCGAGGGCAACCAGGCGGATCCCGGGCAGAGGGGAAAGGCTGTAATCGACATAACCGGTAGGAGCTGGGGACAGGGGGAATTGGCTTTGGCACCAACGGATGAACTGATCCCGGTTGAAGCGCCCTTTTCTCCTCAAGGTATCGACATCGTGGTTGCCCAGGCTGAGGTAGTAGGGCGCCCGCAGTTGGGCGAGAATCTCCCGGAACAACTCAAAGCTCTCCGGATCGGCTTGATCCACCAGATCGCCGGTAAACAGGACAAAGCGCAGATCGGGTACTTGGTTGAGATGGGCAACGGCAGCTTGCAACTGGCGGCGAGGGGAATCGGACATCCACCAGCAGCGGCAGCCCGTCTCGGGCATCAGGTGGACATCTGAAACTTGAGCAAAGCAAATGCGTTGGGTTGCCATTGTCTAGGTACTTATTCACACCCCACGCCCGCATCATAAGTCAATAACTAGCTGGAGGGCTATGGGCTTCTCTTAACCTCTGCCGCGATGACCTCACCCCCAGCCCCTCTCCCAGAGGGGGAGTTGTGGTTGCTGTGATTTGGAATCGCCACAAATGAGTCTGATTCTTGTTCCGGCGCCGCTGCCGAGCAACCGCTAGGGTATAGGGACACAGATCTTCGACAAGAGGATCCCTCAGTTCAAGCAAGGAGAAAACATCATGTCTGCCGGCACCCTTGTTCGTTGCGCCTGTGAACACTGCAACTGCAGCTTCGAAAGCAGCCAAGGCTATCGCTACGAAGGCCAACTCTACTGCAGCGAAGCCTGTGCCACCCATGACCACGCCCACCCTTCGCCTTGCTGCGTGGCCTCTCACTGCTGTCAATAGCAGGTTGGCAGGGATCGCCCACCCCGGCTGTTGCTTTCCGGGATCCTGTGTTGCTTCTCTCCCTGGGCAGTTTTTGATACGCTCCTAAGAAGCTCTATCCCCGTCGGCCCGGGGGCCGGCCCAACCCGTTGGCATGGAATACCGCTGGGATCTGCTGCCCACTCCACCCCAGTTTGATCCGGAGCTGAGCCGAGAATACGGCAAGTATGCAGCCAAGGTGCTGGCCTTGCGTGGGCTGCACAGCCGGGAACAAGCGCGGGCCTTCGTCGATCCTGATCAGTATTCTCCCACGCCAGCGGGATCCCTGCCGGATCTGGAGCGGGCAGTAGCACGCCTGTTGCAGGCAAGAAAAAGAGGAGAAACCCTTTGCATTTGGGGAGATTTCGACTGCGATGGCGTTACCGCCACCAGCCTCTTGCTCTCGGCGTTACAGCCCTTGGGCTTCCGAGTCCAGTTCACCCTACCGCTGCGCAGCAGCGAAGGGCATGGCTTGAACCCCCAGCGGCTGCAGCAGGCGCTGGCCCAGGGCTGCCAAGTGCTCCTGACGGTGGATTGCGGTATGGGCAATGCCGCCGAAATTGCTGCCGCCCAAGCCGAAGGGGTGGACGTGATCGTGACGGATCACCACACGCTGCCGGATCCCTTGCCCCCTGCCCATGCGGTGGTCAACCCACTGCGCCTGCCAGAGGAACATCCGCTGCGCTTTCTGCCGGGGGTGGGGGTGGCCTACAAGCTGGCGGAGGCCCTCTACCAAGCGCTGGGGATCCCAGGCGTAGAAGAGCACCTGGATCTGGTGGCGGTGGGGATCGTGGCCGATGTGGCGGTGTTGCAGCGGGAGTGCCGCTACCTGGTGCAGCGGGGCCTGCCCGTGCTGGCCAAGACGCAGCGCCCGGGGCTGCGAGCTCTTTTGGATCAGATGGGCAACGGCCAATCCTCAGGAACACCAACAGCCCAGGATATCGCCTTTCGCCTTGCTCCCAAGCTGAACGCCATTGGCCGTTTGGACGATGCCAGCCTGGCGGTGGAGCTGTTGACCACCTCCGATCCGCAGCGGGCCCAGACGCTGGTGGAGCATTTTGTTGCCCTCAATGAGGAGCGTAAGCGCCTTACCCAGCAAGTGATTCAAGAGGCCGGCCAACAGGTGGAAAGCCTAGATCTGGGGCGGGAGGGGGCGATTGTCCTGGCCGGAAGCGGCTGGAACCCAGGGGTTTTGGGGATCGCCGCGGCGCGCTTGGCGGAGCAATACGCTTGCCCGACGGTGTTGATCGCCAAAGACGAGAGGGCGGGACGGGGCTATGGGTCGGGCCGCTCGATTCCAGGGGTGAACCTGGTGGAGGCCATCGAGGCCGTGCGCCCCCTCTTGCTGGGGGGAGGCGGACACCCTATGGCTGCCGGGATCCAAGTAGATCTGTCTTGCCTGGCCGCTGTACAACTGGCTTTGCGGCGGGAGCTGGCCGCGAGGGTCAGCCCGGATCGCCAAGCTCGCGCCCTGGCGGTGGAGATCGTCATCGATTGGGAACTGTTGGCCTCTCAGGGGCGGGATAGGGTGGCAGAGCTGGACGAGGTGTATCGGCAGTTGCAGCTTCTGCAGCCCTTTGGCCACGGCAATCCCAACCCCGTCGTAGCCCTGATGAACGTTTGTCGCGGCAGCGTCAAGCTGGGGGCTTCCCAGAATGGCCGCCACTTAAGGTTTGATCTGCAAGGCAGGCCGGGATCCCGTACCCTCTGGTTTTGGCAAGCCGGCGAAGAGCTGGAGCAGTGGCAAGAATGCCAGGCTATGGACATCGCCCTGCAGTTGGAAGCGGATGACCAGGGCAGACAACCCTGGCAAGGCAAAGTACTGGCGCTGCGCTCCTCTGGCGACTGGCAGGCGCCCACCGTTTCCGCCACCCGTCTCCAGATCCAGGATTACCGGCAACGCCCCCTGCCGGATTCTCTCAGAGAAGCCGTCTGCTACAGGGGGCAGGCTCTGCCCCTCGATCAAGACTTCCTCCCGTCGGCAAAAACAGCTCTGGTGCTGGCCCGCTGGCCCTGGCTGCCGACGGATCTGGCCCAACTGCTGCAACAGCTACAGCCGCAAACCCTGATCCTGGCTGCTTCTGGCCACCGCTGGGAGCAGATCCCCCAACTGCAGGCACTCTGGCAAGCGGGCCAACGGGATCCCGACGCTCTGGCGGCAGCGACTGGCCTGCCTCGACAGTGGCTAGCGGAATTGCACAGCCCAGAGGAAATTCCCACCTTGCTGCTGGGCCGCATCCGCGAATCCCAAGCTTTCCACCGCTGGCTGGACGAGGCCAGCTCCGACCAAATCGCCCAGCTCTGTCAACGGCTGCTGCAACCGGATCCCGCGCCGGCGGCTTTGTCTCCGAAGTAGAGGTGAGGGATCCCTTCAATTCCCGCAAAAAAGTTGGCAAGGCTTGGGATCTGGCCAACCCTTTCAAGGCCGACGCGATACTCTAGATCAAACGGCTTAGCTCTAGCGTTTTGCCGCACCCAGAGCCCAGTCTTCCGTGATCCCGGTTCGCCTGACCTTACACCATTTTCTCTGCTACTCTCACGCCGTTTTGGATCTGCGCGGGATCCACACCGCCTGCATTTGTGGCCCCAACGGGGCGGGCAAGTCAGCTTTGCTCGACGCCCTTACCTGGGGCCTCTGGGGACAAAGCCGGGCCAGCAACGACAGCGATCTCATCCGCAAAGGTGCCAGTGAAACCTGGGTGGAAGTGATTTACCGCTCGCGGGGGCAAACCTACCGCATCCTGCGCAGCCGCCACCTGTCGGGGGAGGGATCCCTGGAGTGGCAAATTCAAGCTGGAGAAACCGCCTGGCGCAGCCTAACCCGCCGCGGCATGCGCGCTACCCAACAGGCCATCCAAAGTCAGCTTGGCCTCGACTACGATACCTTCATTCACTCGGCCTACCTGCGGCAGGGACGAGCCGATGCCTTTACCCTGAAGCGCCCCGGCGAGCGCAAGCAGATCTTGGCCGATATGCTCAAGCTGGGCCAGTACGACCTGCTGGCCGAGCGCTGCCGCGAACAGGCTCGCAGTGCCAAGCTGAAAGCGGATCTACTCCAAGAGCGCCTGCCCAAGCTGGAGCAACAGCAGGCCTCTATCGAGCAGATCCAAGCCGAACTGGAGCAGCTCCAACAACAGCAAACCCATCTGCAACAGCTCCTGGCCCAACAGCAGCAGGAATTACAGTCTCTAGAGCGGGCCTATGAACATCGCCACACCCTAGAGGAGCGCCACCGGCAACTCACCCAACACCTGCACAAGCTCAGCGCCAACCTGCACCACACCGAACAGCAGTGGCGAGCCCAACGACAGCACCTGCTGCAGTTGGAAGAGCTGATCGCCCAAAGCGAGGAGATCCTGGCGGGCTACGAACGCTATCAGTCCCTGATGGCCCAAGATCGCCATCTTCACCGCCTCTTCGAGCAACAGCAACACCTGCTCCAAGAGCGCCAAAAGCTGCAGGCCCAACAAGCTGAGTACCAACAGCAGCAACTGCGCAGAATGCAGCGGCTGCAACAGGAATTGGCCGCCTGCCAGGCCCAAGCCCAGGCCGATGCCCAGGTGCTGGCAGAAGGGGAGCGCATCGAAAACGCCCTCCACCACTACCGGCAAGCCCAGGAGCGCCTGCAGATCTTGAACGATGCCCAGGCCCAAGCCGCCGCCCTCCTAGAGCAACAACGGCACTGGCAAGAGCAGATCCGCCGCGAGCGAGAACGCCTGCAAGCCCGCCTCCAGCTCCTCAAGCAGCAACTGCAAAACCAGGAAACCCTGGCCCAACAGCAGCAGCAACTGGCCCAGAAAATTGCCGCCGGCGTCGCAGCCCTGGCCGAGCTGGAGCAACGGCGTCTCTACCAACAGCAGGTGCTGGAAAAAATTCAAGAGCGCCGCCTCTTTGTGCAGAAGCTGCAGGAGCGGCAGCGGGTTCTCCAGCACCAATGGCAACAGGAGGAAGAGCGCTGCCGCCTATTAGAGGCTCCTTGGGAGGCCTTTCCCGTTGGCGATAGCAGGACGGAGTCCTTTCACCCCGAGCGGCTGGATCTCGGGGATCCGGATCGCCCAGATCCTTACAATCCAGAGCAAGAAAGGCACCACTCCGCCCCTGCCTTAGCGGGGGTGAAGTCGATGGCAGAAGGTGGGGAGGAAGAACACCCAGAATCCGAAGCCACCCCGGAAGCAGCCTTCTCAGAGCAGCCTGCCGCGCCTGCGCCGGCACCGTCCACCCAGGCGTTGGCTGTCCCGGAATCCCACCTTTGGGTTTGCCCCCTCTGCGCCCGTCCGCTCAGCCCGCACCTGAGGGATGTGGTGCTGCAAAAGCACCGCCAGCGCCAAGAAGAGATTGCCGGCGAGCTCTTTGTGATTCGCGAGCAACTGGCGGTGGCCGACCGGGAGATCGGGCTGCTGCAAGAGGAAGCTCGGCGTCTTGAGCAAGAATTGGCCGCTTGGGATGAGCGTCTGCACCTCCAGGGGCGGCTGCAGCAGCAGTGGGAGGCCGGGCAGGAGCGCCATCGGCAACTGGAGGCTTGGCGGGCAGAAGCGGCAGAACTGGAGCAAATCCTCAACCAAGAAGCTTATGCCCCAGAGGCGCGGCAGCAGCTTGCCCAGATCCAGCAGGCCCTGCAACACCTGGGCTACGACGAGCGCGAACACGCCCTGCAACGGGGAGAGGTGGAGCGCTGGCGCTGGGCCCTGGGCCGCTCCCACGAGCTGCGCAAAGCCCAGGAGCGCCGAGCCCAGTTGTGTGAACAGATCGCCTCCCTACAAGCGCAACTGGAAGCCCTGCAACAGGCGGGATCCCCTGACTCGCCGCTGGCAGAACGCCTGGCCCAAATCGAGCAGGCGCTGCACCACCTTGGCTACGACGGATCCCTGCACCAGCAGGTAAAAGCAGAACTGGCCCAGGCGCAACTGTGGCCGGCCCGCCTGCAGGCCCTCCAAATAGCCCGCCAGGAGCTGCCGGAAGCCACAGCCCGCAGCCAGATCTTGTCCCAACGCCTGCAGGAAAGCCGGCAGCACTTTGCCCAGGCCACCCAAGAGCTGGAAGCGCTGCAGCAACAACTGGCGGAGCAGCCTGAGGTCTTGCCCGCCCACCTGGAAGGGATCCGCCAAGCTCTGCAGGAGCACCGGCAAGGGCTGGATCAGGTGCTTTCTCAAATCGGGGCGGCCCAACAGCGGCTGCAGCAGGCCCTTGAACAACAGTCGGAGCGGGCAGAGCTAGAGCGACAACTGCAGCAGGCCCGCCGCCAGCAGCAGGTGTACCAGGAGCTGGCCAACGCCTACGGCCGCAACGGCATTCCCGCCCTGATCATCGAAAACGTTCTGCCAGAGCTAGAGGCACAAGCCAACCAGATCCTGGGCCGCCTCACCCAACACCGCCTCCATCTGCGCTTTGTAACCCAGCGCTCGGGGCGACGCTCGGACAAGCTAATTGAAACCCTCGACATCCTCATCGCCGATCCCCGCGGCACCCGCCCCTACGAGACCTACTCCGGCGGCGAGGCCTTCCGCATCAACTTCGCCATTCGCCTGGCCCTCTCCCGCCTGCTTACCCAGCGCTCCGGCTCCGACCTGCAAACGTTGATCATTGACGAGGGGTTTGGCTCCCAGGACGCCACCGGGCGGGCCCAGTTGCTGGCGGCCATCAACGCTGTGGCCTCTGACTTTGCCTGCATCCTGGTCATCACCCACATCCCCAGCCTGCAAGAGGCCTTTCCCCACCGCATCGAGGTGCAGCCCTCCCCCCAGGGATCCCGCCTCTCCATTCGCGGCTAGTCATTTGGCTGGTCATTTGAGGAGTTGCCGGCCCGGCTCTGGAGCCACTGCTGCAGCAGGGGAATTATAGTCTCGCCAAGCTGGCTCCACTGGCCGGGCTTTTGGGCCGTGGTCAGCAGCTCCACCCGCTCCCCTCGGATCACCAAAAAGCCCACCGGCTCGATGCGCACCCCGCCCCCCGCTCCGCCAAACAGGCTGGCCGGATCCCGTCCGTTGCTGCGAAAGCCGCTGGCCGTTTTGCCAAAATGGCCCCCTCCTCCGCCAACGCCAAAATAGAGCGACACGTAGGGGACAATCGTTGTGTCGCCAATGGTAATCGGCTGGCCAAAGGTCTGTCCCGTCTCCGCCAAAACCGTCAGCTTGCTCAGCACCGCCTCCAGGACGGCTTCCACCTCGAAATCGGAATTGGAATCGGATCCCATTTGTGACGTTTGCGTCAATGCTGCAGGCCAGCTCCAGAGGCCACCAGGTGAAGAACCAGATTGACTGTAGTTGCCTCAAACAAGGTTAAGATACCTTGCCGCCTACCCAAGTGCTCCGCGCCGCTACCCTCACCCCCAACCCCTCTCCCTCGGGGACGACCCTCACCCCCGGCCCCTCTCCCTCAGGGAGAGGGGAGTTAGGAATAGTGCTCGGCGCCAGGTGCTTTATCGTAACTTCATCCAAGGAAGGCTACTTACCCCCACAACTGACTCGGGCCGACACCGAGAAAGGGGAAGCTCCTGCGCCGCTTTTAATCCTCGTCAGGAGAGCCAGAGTAGAGATCTTCCAGGCGGCTGCGGGCTTCTTCCAGGCTGGTCGAACGAATCACCAACAAGGGCTCTTCCGTCAGGTTGCCTTCTTCATCCAAGAGCTCTGGGTGGGGCGCCTGTCGGCGAGCGCGACGGGGCGAGGCCTTGCGCTCTTCTTTGCCCAACGTGATGATGTTGGCCACCAGGTTACGCAGGGCCACAAAGGCGATGGCCACGAAAGCGATAAGGTAGAGGATCTGCAGCATCACGGGTCAGATGAGTCAGAGGAAGGGTGAATTTGGCGGAAGCGACGGCCCAGCTCGGCGCACTCCATCAGCAGGTGATGCCATTTTGCCATCAGCGCCGGGTCAACGCCAACTTCATTCTCCGACAACTGATAGAGGGCTTCTGCGGCTTGCAATTCTGCTTGGGCAGCCAAAACCCGCTCCAGAAGGGCCTGCTGCGCCTCTGGGCTAATAAATTCTAGGGTTTCTTCTTGCAAAAAGCGGCGGGAGCGCTCAAACCAGTAGCGGTAATCTTCCAGTAGGGGCCCCAGAATCTCTCGCAGTAACTTGGCTTTGCTCATCATTGGGATCCCTCCGCGCCTGGTTTGCTGAGAGCATCTTAGCTGAACTTAACCTTCTCCCGCCAGGGATCCCTGGGTGGCCTCCAGGCGGGCTTCCGTCTCCAGCAGCAGGGCTTCCAGCTGGGGCACCAGCTCTAGGGCCTGCTCTTGCCAGTAGCCCCGCTGGTGGGCTTCCAGCAGCCGCTCGCTCATATCCCGCAGTGCCCAGGGGTTGTGATCCCGCAGAAACTGCTGCACGGGGGGATCCAACAGGTAGGCGCGGGCTACCCCGGCGTACATGAAATCGGGCACGGCGTGGGTGGTGACGTCGTAGGCAAAAAGGTAGTCGAGGGTGGCGGCCATCTCAAAGGCGCCTTTGTAGCCGTGGCGCATTACGCCGGCAATCCACTTGGGGTTGACGACGCGGGCGCGATAGACGCGGTCGATCTCTTCGGCCAGGGTGCGGATCTTGGGGTTGTGGGGACGGGCGTGATCCCCGAAGTAGATTTGGGGGTTGCGGCCCTGGAGGGTGCGCACGGCTGCCACCATGCCCCCCTGGAACTGGTAGTAGTCATCGGAGTCGAGGAGATCGTGCTCGCGGTTATCCTGGTTGTGCAGGACAATTTGCAAGCGGGCCAGTTGCCGCCGCAGAGCTGCGGGGGCCGGCTCTCCCTCGCCCTCGGCCCGGTAGGCGTAGCCGCTCCAGGTGAGGTAGGCGCGGGCCAGATCCGCCTCGGTTTCCCAGTTTTGCGCCTCGATCAGCCCCTGCAGCCCGGCTCCGTAGGCCCCTGGTTTGGAGCCAAAGATGCGCAGCCGCGCCCGCTCTGTCGCTTCTGAAGGCGGGATCCCTTGCTCCTGCCAGTACTGGGTATCGGCCAACACCTGGGCCCGCAGGGGGTTGTCGGCTTCCGGTTCTTCCAGGGCGGCCACGGCCTGCACAGCCCGGTCGAAGAGGGCAATGAGGTTGGGAAAAGCATCGCGAAAGAAGCCGGAGATGCGCAGGGTTACGTCCACGCGGGGACGGCCCAAAGCCGCTACAGGCAGAATCTCGATATCCACCACCCGTCCCCCCTCCCAGCGGGGCCTAACCCCCAAGAGCGCCAGCGCCTCCGCCCAGTCCTCGCCGCCGGTTCTCAGGGTGGCAGTTCCCCAAACGGATAGGCCCAGGTGGCGGGGATATTCCCCCTGCTCTTGCACGTAGCGCTCCACCACCCGCTCGGCGGCCAGCGAGCCAACTTGCCAGGCAGTGGGGGTAGGAATGGCGCGGATATCCACCGAGTAGAAGTTGCGCCCGGTGGGCAACACCTCCACCCGGCCCCGCGTGGGAGCGCCGGAAGGGCCGCTGGGCACATAGCCGCCATTGAGCCCGCGCAGGAGATTTTCCAGCTCCTGGGGCGTTTGCTGCAGGCGGGGGAGCAAGTCCGTCTCGATCCAGCGCAGCACCTGGCTGGCCGCCGGCCCCGGGGGCGGATCGTAAGGGATCCCCTGTAGCCGCTGGGCAATCCAGAGGCGGGCCTGGGCCTCTAGGGCAGCTACCCCATCTCCGATGCGGCGAAAGTTCTCGCCCATAGAGCTGGCTGGCTAATTCCTCAACGTAAGGCGCGGGATTCCCCACCCGGGTGGGGAGGGATAGCGCCTCCTGACTGATTCTGGATATATCGCTTCACAATTTCTAGAGGTGCACCGC
>NZ_JANSIQ010000034.1:0-36441 GCF_047502685.1 Synechococcus sp. OH20
GCCTCGTGAGTCTTGGATGCTTCAGCTCTACTTCACAGACCCGGTACACGGGATCCACGGAGCAACTGGGGCAGAGGAAGAGACAAAAATCTCGCCGTAAAGCGGATGGGGAAACCCCACCCGCCTGCGCGGTGGGGTAGTTCATACTTGAGCAACTGATGTGCTGAGAAAGGCGACTGAAGAGTGCTCATCAGAGTGCTCACCGTTTCCGATCCCGAAAAAAAGCTGAATAAGTTTCTGCTGCCTAGGGATCCCTCTTAGTCTGGAGGGGATCGCTAGGGAGCTGATATCCTTGGAAACTTTTGTCCTAATTAAGCAAGTTCCCGATCAAAATGCCAAAGCCGGCATCAACAGTGACGGCACGATCGACCGGGCCAAGGCCAAGCGGATGCTGAACCCCTTCGATCGCTATGCGCTGGAAGCGGCCCTGCAAACCAAACGGCAACATGGGGCGAGGGTGACAGCGATCACGATGGGGCCACCGCCGGCCATCGAGGTGCTCTACGAGGCCATTGCCCACGGCGTGGATCGGGGCATTTTGATGACCGACCGCCGCCTGGCCGCTTCGGATACCTTGGCCACTGCCTACACCCTGGCCCACACGGTTCGCTATGCGGGCCGGCCCGATGTCATCTTCTGCGGGCTGCAGACCACCGACGGCGACACGGCCCAGGTGGGGCCCCAGTTGGCCGAGCGGCTGGGGATCCCTCAGGTTACCTATTGCGAGGCCTTTGAGATCCGCGATGGGATCCTGGTGGCGCGGCGGGCCATCGAAGGGGGATCCCAGACGGTGACGGTGCCGCTGCCGGTTTTAATTACGGTGGCCAATTCGGCGCGGCGCCTGGCCTATCCCACCCTACGCGGCGTGCAGCGGGTGCAGCGGTTGATGCGGGATGAGGCGGCACGGGCCGAGGCCATCCAGATTCTCAACCTGGACGATGTGGGGGCCGATCCAAAGCGCTGCGGCCTCCAGGGATCCCCGACCATCGTGGCCGCCACCGAAAAAGTAGGGGAAATCGGCGGCAACTGTCAGGTCTTTCAAGGGCAGCCCGTTCCTCAACTGATCAGCCAACTGACGCAGGCCGTTGACCTCTTCCGCTGCGCTGCAACTTCCTAGTCCTGTTGGCCAAGTCCCCTCTCCTATCGGCCCCAGAGTGGCTGGCGAAAGCTTTCGGTTTTAGGCGGTGAAAAGCTGACAAAGTTGACCCGGAGAAACTTTGCTTCACCTCGTCGCAACAGATGAGATTGCCCTCGACCCAATCTCAATTCAGGAGTCACGGTTCTATGGATCATAAGCGGATAGTGGTCTTCGCCGAGCAGGTCAAGGGTGAGTTGCAGCCCATCGGCCTGGAGCTGTTGGGAGCGGGGCGACGGCTGGCCGACAAGCTGGAAGCTACCCTGAGTGCCCTCGTCCTCGGCCACAACATCGCTCACCTGCCCCCGATCCTGATCGGCCACGGGGCGGATCAGGTCTTCATCGCCGACCACCCCGAGTTGGCCGAATACCGCACCCTGCCCTACCGCCGCGTTATCCTGGACTTGCTCAAAAGCTGGCCCCAGCCACCCCACACCATCCTGCTGGGATCCACCACCACCGGTCGGGACCTAGCCCCCCGTCTGGCCGCCCACCTGGAAACCGGCCTGACCGCCGACTGCACCGAGCTCGACATCGGCCCCTTCGAGTATAGCAACAGCCGGGATCCCAGCAAGTCCGGCCTCTTCCCCGAATGCCTGTACGCCATTCGGCCCAGCTTTGGCGAGTCCCTCAAGGCCCGCATCCTCGGCCCCTGGAAAAACCCGCAAATGGCCACCGTGCGCCCCGGCGTGATGCTGCCCTTGCCGTGGGACGGCTCCCGCCAAGGGGAAGTGATCCCGGTGCCGGTCAACTTGGAGCCGGAGGATCTCAAGCTGCACATTGTGGAAACGGTGCGCAACCTCTCCCAGGCCGTAGATCTGACGCGGGCCAAAGTGATCGTTTCCGGCGGCTACGGGCTGGGATCCCCAGAAGGCTTCGAGCTGATGAGAGCGCTGGCCGCCTGTTTCCCCAACAGCGCCGTCGGTTCTTCCCGCAAGGCTGTGGATGCCGGCTGGATCCCCTATGCCCACCAGGTGGGGCAAACCGGCAAAACCGTTCGCCCCCAGCTCTACATCGCCTGCGGCATTTCCGGCGCCATCCAACACCGCGTCGGCATGGACAAGTCCCAGACCATCATCGCCATCAACAAAGACAGTGCTGCCCCCATCTTCAAATTTGCCCACTACGGCATCGTCGGGGATCTCTACCAGGTGGTGCCGGAGCTGATCCGGCAACTGCAACAGAGACAGGAGGAGATCCGGGAAGGGGCCGACGAGCGGATCCCTCTCTTGCAAAGTCGCTGAGCAGATCCAGGGAAACGCCCTAGTGCAGAGCCATCGTCAGCAGCCCCTGCTGCCCCAGCAACAGCTCCCGCAACAGGGTTACCAGGCCCACCCACACCACAGGCGCCATGTCCACCCCCCCCAGCGGCGGGATCAGGCGGCGCGTCGGGCGCAACAGAAACTCCGTCAGGCCGACCACCAGGGAGTAGGGCAGCCGGGAAGTATCCAGTTGCGGATACCAAGACAGGAAAATGCGCAGCACAAACAGGACGGTGTAGATCGCCAATAGCGGACCCAGCACCCAGGCAGTGAATTGCGGCAGCATACGTCTTGCAGGAACCAGGCTCTAGAGGATACTCGGAATGCAGGCACTCGGCTCTAAGCTTAACCCCAACTTTTTAAAACTTTAACTCCGTTTCCAAAATAGTCCTACAAGCAGGGCGGCAGCCACTAGAGACTAGCGTCATAATGGTCATATCTTGCTGACTCCAGGCAGGGATCCCATGCAGGGAAGATTACAAGAGATCGATATCCGCAGCATCCTTCAACTGATCGAGTTGGGCCAGCGCACCGGTGAACTTTTCGTAGAGGCCAGCCGCTCCGCCTACTGGTTCGTCTTTTTCCTAAATGGGCGAATCATCTACGCCTCCGAAAGCGAAGGCAACATCACCCGCCTCAAAGACTACCTGCGCCGCCTCAAGCTGGAAGCCGCCCTAGACGAAGTTGAGATCCCCCACAAAGCAGCGGTCAATGCCCCCGAGTACAACCGCCTCTGGTCTTTGCTGGAAAACCACAAGCTCAACCCCAGCCAAGGCAAGCAGATCCTGCTGGGCATGGTGCGGGAAGTCCTCTTCGACCTGCTCAGCCTCCACCAGGGCTCCTTCATTTTCGAAGCCGGACCCCCCTTGGCCCCGCAGTTGACCACCTTCCCCGTCACCCCCCTGCTCACCGAGATGGTCACCCAGGTGCAGGAGTGGAAAAAGCTACATCCCTATATCCAGGCTCCCAACCAAGCCCCCACCATCGTCAACCCCCTCCCCCTCCAGCAAACCCTGCCCGCCCCCGTCTTCAAAGCCCTGAGCGAGTGGTCCGACGGCAAAACCAGCATTCGCCAGATGGGTCGCTACCTGGGCCGAGATACCCTGGCAGTGGCCAAGGCCATCTATCCCTATGTTCGCCAAGGGGCGATTCACCTCTCCGAGCCCGTCCTGATTGCCGAGCCCCAGCACAGCCGTCCCCTCAAAGCCGGCGACAAGCCCAGCCACATCCTTTGTATCGACGACTCCATGGCCATCCAAAAAACCGTGGAGTTCATCCTGCAAAACGAAGGCTACCAGGTCACCACCATCGGCAACCCCCTCAAAGCCCTGGGACAGGTGTTTCTCCTCAACCCCGACATGATCCTCTGCGATGTGGCCATGCCCAAATTGGATGGGTATGAGCTGTGCGCCATGTTGCGCAAATCCAGCCAGTTCCGCGAAACCCCCATGATCATGCTCACCGGCAAGGACGGCTTCACCGACCGGATCAAGGCGCGCATGGCCGGGGCCAACGAGTTTCTCAGCAAGCCCTTCTCCGAGAAGGAGTTGTTGACCGTCGTCGAATCTTATGTGGGCCCACCTCCCAAGCGGGGCGGCGGCGAATAGGCACGGGGTAGCCAAGTCCCAATCAATCCAAATCGAGAACAAGGCTGAGCAGGCGGAATACTGGACAGAGGAGTAACCACGCCGAAAAATAGGATTAGCCACGGCCACAAGGCCAGGTGTGGCCAAAAGCGTCGAAAGACAAAATCTCGGTTGAGGTGGCCCCTAGGGTCAACCAGACCCGCGAAACACAACAGGAGCGAGATGACCATGAGCAAAGTGCTGGTGGTGGATGACAACCGTACCTATCTGGAGACCATTTCCAGTTTGCTCTCCGAGAGCGGGTTGGAAGTCTCCACAGCCATGGACGGTGTGGAGGCGATGGACATCATTCGTCAGCAGAAGCCTGACGTGGTGGTGCTGGACATCGTCATGCCTCGCATGAATGGCTACGAAGTGTGCCGGGAAGTGAAGGGAGATGAAAGCACCAAGCACATCCGTATCGTCGTGTGTTCCACCAAAGATCAAGCCTTTGATATCGAGTGGGCCAAGCGCAATCGAGCGGATGCCTATGTAACCAAGCCCTTCAAGCCTCAAGAGCTATTGGCTACCATCAAACAGCAGTTGCGGGAGATCAAGGAGACCGGCCAAAAATGAGTCGCGTTTTGGTGGTGGAAGACAGTCAATCGCAGCGAGAGATGATCGGCAAGTTGCTGCAGGAGAATGGCTTTGAGGTGATGACGGTGGGAGATGGGGTGGAAGCCGTAGAGGCGGTGAAGCAAAGCAAGCCCGATCTGATTGTGCTCGACATCGTTATGCCGCGGATGAATGGCTACGAGGTGTGCCGTCTCCTCAAGGCCGATCCGCTCACCCAAAAAACCCCGATCGTCATGTGTTCCTCCAAGGGCGAAGAATTCGACCGCTACTGGGGGATCCGCCAGGGAGCAGATGCCTACATTGCCAAGCCTTTCCAGCCGCAGGAACTGGTGGGTACGATTAAGCAATTACTGAGAGGCTAGGAACCGCCCATCCCGCTTCTATGCCTGCTGGCAGAGCCCAGAAGGGCTCTAGGCCCTGGGCAAGGGAGGGGCGGCCACTCCTCCACAAGACCATCGATACGGGGGAGCATCATGCTGGGGGATCTGGATCTGTTGATGGGGGATGAGACCCAAGAATTGCAGGAAATGGAGGCTCCCGAAGGTGAGCTATTCCTGAAATTCAAGGTCGCCACCGGAGAAGAATTTGCGCTGCCGGCGGTAGCGGTTGTGGAGGTGATAAGCATCGGCCCCGAGAAAATTACCCCCATGCCGAATGTCGCGCCAGTTCTGCTGGGCACTCTGAACTTGCGGGGCGAAATCATTTGGGTTGCGGATCTGGGGCAATTTTTGGGGATCAGCCCGCCCCTCAACCTCGACTGCGCCGAGCTCCCTGTGGTGGCCGTGATGGATCAACAGGATTTGCTGATGGGCCTGGCCGTGGATTCAATTGTGGGCATGGAGTGGCTGAAGACGGAATCGGTGCAGCCTGTTCTCGTGGCTCCTGAGTCGATGGCTCCCTTCTTGCGAGGGGAATGGGTGGTGCCTGAGACGGGATCCCGCCTGCCATTGCTGGATCAGTCGGCCATCCTCAGATCCAATCGTTGGAGTTAACAGGCAGTCCTCTGTGAACTTGGCAAAAAGAGAGTGTATAGTTCCTATCAAAGATCCAGGCTGGCTTCCTTCACAATGGGGAAAGCCGGTCTTGTCCAAAGTGCGCGCCAAGCCTGGTGAAGGTGGGGTTGCCTTGACAGCTATATCGAGAGATGGCGGCAAAAACGTGTTCTTGTACTCGCTATGGGCAGAGGGAGAAATAGCCTACATACATAGTATCTGAGATGAAGGTGTTGGTGTTGGGGGGCGTTCCGTTGGCATCTGCGTTGAAGCGTGAACAGAGCTAACCAAGCAGGGAAGGGAGGATCCATGGTTTCGAGCGCGAACACTCAGAGAGACTTCACCGAGGCAATGGTCGCCTTTTGGCAGGGAGACTACGTTCAGGCAGTACGGTTGTTGAACCAAGTGGCCGCTGCTCAGCCACAGGATACCGCCGTCAAGTTGCTGCTGGCTTCGGCCCAAAGGCAAGCCGGGCTGTTGCTGGAAGCTCGCCACACCTACAGCACCATCCTACAGACGGCCAGTGATCCCGACGAGCTGGAGTCGGCCCGCAAGGGGCTGGAGGAGCTGCTGCAAATGGCACCGGAGCTGGCGGAAATGCCCGACTCCTCAGAAGCAGTGGACGAGCTTCGCTCGCAAGAGGGGTTGGCGGATGAGTCCCCCGCCGCCGATCCCTTCCTGCAGTTTGAGGAGAGCAGGGAAGAGGAAGTGGATCCCTTCTCAATGGCAGGCGACCCCTTTGCCGCCGCTGGGGATGTTTTGGCTGAGGAAGGCGGATTCGAGGATCCCTTTGAGACCGGGCTGCAGATGCCGGAGGCCGAGCCGTTGTTCCCATCTTACCAGCTGCCAACCCATCCGCGGGTGACGCCGCCGGCCATTTCGGGGCGGGTAAGTGCGCAAGAGAGCAGGCCTCACACCGATCCGGTGGTCGAGGATGACTTTGCCTTCCTGAACGAGTTCGACCGAGAGCACTTGCAAGCCCTGGAAGGCGACTCCGACTCCATTACGCAGTTGGCCGGCGATGCAGATTTTCCCGAAGAGATGGGCTTGTCCCTACCCGGCTTTGAGGAGGAGGGAGGGGGATCCCTGGATGAGGGCCTGCCGACGGAATTGGCCGCGCCCATGAGCGAGCCGATCCCTGCCCCCGATGAAGACACAGCCAGTCCCGGCTCTGCCCTTTTCGATCTTGACGAGCTGGACAGCCTGGATCGCGAACTGGCCGGCATGGAGGGCGGCGAGCCGGTCTTCTACCCAGATGAGGGGGCGACCGAGGGGATGGCGGCAGAGATGGCTAGCGGAGCAGCCCAAGTTTTGCAGCCTCAAGGCCTGCCCACTGCCTCGATTCCCCTTCCTGGTGCAGGCGAAGCAGGGACAAGAACATCTGCCGGGCTCGCCAACCGCCCGCTTGCCGATCGGCAATTGGCCACGGCGCTGATCCAAGGAGCGGTGAGTTTGGCTGCCGGTCTGGCGATTGGCCTGGGGATCCCGGCCAATGGGGGAGCTCGCTTGATGGCCGGCGTCATCGGAGGTGGGGTGGTCGGCACGGTAGCCGGGGTTGTACTTGGGGCCAGTAGTGCCAAACACCTTCGCTCCGCCGCCCAAGAGCTGGCCGGCCACTTTGCCGCCTTGGCCCAGGGGAATTACTCAGTGCGAGCCACAGTCAATGCCCCTGATGAGCTGGGGCGCTTGGCCGACAGCTTCAACCAGATGGCGGCTGCCATTGAGGCCACCTTCACAGAACTGAACCAGCGGGCTGCCGAGCAGGGGCAAGCTAAGGAAGACCTCCAGCGCCAGGTGATTCGCCTGTTGGACGACGTGGAAGGGGCTGCCCGTGGGGATCTAACCGTGCGGGCAGAGGTGACTGCCGATGTGCTGGGGGCGGTGGCCGACTCCTTCAACCTGACCATTCGCAGTCTGCGAGACATTGTCAGCCAGGTGAAGCGGGCCGCCGCCGCCGTGAACGATGCCGCCTTGCAGAATGAGGACTTTGCCCGCAGCCTCTCCGCCGATGCCTTGCGCCAGGCGGAGGAGATTTCCAACTCCCTCAACTCCATTCAGGAGATGACGGAGTCCATTCAAGAGGTGGCCAGCAACGCCCGCGAGGCGGCCAACGTGACCGCCCAAGCCACAGAAGCAGCCTCTCGCGGTGGAGAAGCGGTGGATCGGACGGTCAGCGGCATCCTGGAGATCCGGGAAACGGTGGCGGAAACCACCCGCAAGGTGAAGCGCTTGGCGGAGTCCTCGCAGGAAATCTCCAAGATCGTGGCCTTGATTTCACAAATTGCCTCGCGCACCAACCTGCTCGCCTTGAACGCCAGTATTGAGGCCGCCCGAGCCGGGGAATCGGGACGGGGCTTTGCCATCGTGGCCGATGAGGTGCGACAACTGGCCGACCGAGCCGCCAAGGCCTCGAAGGAAATCGAGCAGATTGTGTTGCAGATCCAATCGGAAACCGGCAACGTGATGACGGCCATGGAAGAGGGCACCCAACTGGTGATCGAGGGGACACGGCGGGCCGAGCAGGCTAAGAACAGCCTGGACGAGATCATCGAGATCAGCCACCAGATCGACGGATTGGTGCGGGCGATTTCTCAGGCCACTGTGCAACAGACGGAAACCTCTCGCTCGGTGGCGCAGTTGATGCAATCGGTGGAGTTGACCGCCAACGAGACTTCCAAGGAGGCGCAGAAGGTGGCGACTTCGCTGCAACAGTTGGTGAGCATTGCCCGTGAGCTGCAGGCTTCCGTCGGTCGCTTCCGGGTGGGGGATGAATGAGCAAATCTGCTTTTTTGAGGGCATTCTAGGGACTAAGGATCCCAGGGACGAGAAGTCCCCGCTCCTCCACGGCACTGGGATCCCCCTTTGCAACATTGGCCAAACGCTTTGCTCAGCCTGGTCGGTCTGTTATCACTGATGCATACTTGTGGGCTGTAGGAAGGGCCTCCTGCCATGAACGAAGAAGCACAGAAGCGGATCCTCAGTTATTTCATTGAAGAAGCCCGCGACCACTTGGCAACGATCGAGCAAGGGCTCCTCAGCCTGCGCGACAGCATGAGCGATCCTGAGCTGATCAACGAGCTGTTCCGGGCTGCTCACTCCATCAAGGGGGGAGCCGCCATGCTGGGCCTCACCAGCATCCAACGGACGGCCCACCGCATGGAGGATTTTTTCAACATCTTTCGCTCTCGTCCCGGCGGAGTGCCTGTCGATCAGCACCTGGAAACTTTGCTCTTGCAGGCCTTTGATGGGCTTGCGATGTTGTTGGAGGAGCTACAGAGCCCCCGCGGCCTCACCGAAGAAGTTGGCAACACCACGCTGGCGGAATTGGAGCCGGTTTTTCAAGAGACCGAAAGGCACATTCAAAATCTTCTGGGCGAGGGCCCTGTCTCAGCTCCCGTCTCGCCACCGGCAGCCCGTACCCTGCAGCAGGACATGGCAGAGGTGGTGCCGCAGCAGTTGCGCCAGATGCTGGAGCTGTTCAAGCGAGGGGAGCAGCCAGGCGTTCGCGATCAGCTAGTGGCGGCCAACGCCGTCCTCAAAGAGATCGGACAAGTTCATCACCTGGCGGGCTGGCAGCAGTTGACAGAAACTTTCGGGCAAGCCCTGGGCAACCCCGACGCCGATCTGCGAACGTTGGCTTTGGTCGCCCTGCGGGATTTGAAGCAGGGACAGCAGCTCATTTTGGCCGGCCAGCCGGAACAAGTTGCCCCTTCTCCAGAACTGCAACAACTGGCTCGCCCTGCCGCCCCCCCTGCCGCACCGGATCCTTGGGAGGTGCTGGTGCATCAGCAGATCCCAGCTCTGTTGCGCCAGATGCTGGAGTTGTTCAAACGTCCCGACGACCCAGCTACCCGACCGGCCCTGCAAGCTTTGGCGCAATCTTTGCAGGATTTGGGACAGTCCTCAGCTCTGGATCTGGGAGGCTGGACAGACTTAGCCCGCTTGATCGTCGAGATTTTGGCGGATCCCGGCCAGAACTTGCGACAACTGGCCCTGCCGGTGCTGCGAGATCTGAAGCAAGCTCACCAAGCTCTGGCCAGCGGAGCGGCAAACACCATCCAGCCCTCGGCAGAGTTGCTGGCCTTCCGCCCTGTGCCGGCAGCCTCCGAAGAGCCAGAGGTCTCGAAGCTCTTCGAGCTTGGCCTTGCTGGGGAGTCTGAGGCAGAGCCGCTGTTTACCCAACCTGAAGATGCCCCAGAGGATTGGTCTGCGGCTGCTTGGATCCCTGCCGAAGCAAGTGCTGCCCCCCATCGGAGCTGGGAAGCTGAGCCCATGCCAGAAGCCGAGACATCCTTGCAGGAGCAGGAGAGCGCAGAAGCGAGCTGGGATCAAGTGGTGGAACAGCCGGCATCCCTCTGGGAAATGGACACGGCTTTGGATTCAGAGAACCTGCTCGCTCCTGCACAAGAGGAGAGCCTAGATCTGAGTTGGCCGGAGGCCGCAGCGGCCTGGGAGGAAGACCGGGAAGCAGCCGCCGCGCCGGCAGAAAACCCAGAAGAGGATGGGCTGGGATCCAACTTGGCCTCTGTTGCGGAAGACTTCCATGCCACCCCCTTGGATCTGGAGGAAGAAGCCGCTTCGGCCTTTGACGAGCTGTTTGCCAACGCAGAAGCGCTATCCGATATCGAGGAGTTCCCGCCGGAGCTGATCCCCCCTTCTCCTGAGCCTTTCTTGCAGACCTTTGCGGAACCGAGCCCAAGCTTGGAGGAGGAGGGAGTCGAGGCCGATCTGGCGGATCTGTTTGCCGAAGTGGTGGGTGAAGCGGCAGCAGAGCCTGCCGAGCTGACAGGGGCTGAGGAAGCGAGCCAGGCCGTCTGGACGGTTGCACAACAGGAAGTGCCGGCCCAAGCTGCTGCAGAAATCGCAGAGGAGGTGTTTGACTTTGCCCCAGAGGAAGCCGCAAGTGCCGGAGTGGAGGCGTTGTTTGAGCTCGAGGAACTCTCCGTAGAGAATGTTCCCCTGCAGGAAATGCCCGAGCTCCCTGACGTTGGGGCCATTTCCGATGGGGATTCGGTGGCGGATCTTTGGGCGGCTGAGCCGTCCCCACCCCTTCAGCAGGCCATCGGGGATGGGGATCTCTGGGCTGAATTCCCCGCCGATATTCGGCTGGAGGATTTTTCCACCCCGGCAGACTGGGATTCTGGGGAGATGGGATCCCCAGAGTTGGCCGACTCTGCTGCGGATGAGGCTGCCGAAGATAGCTGGGAGAGCCTTTTCTCCACCCCTGCAGCCGATCAAGCCTGGTCGATGCCGGAAGAAAGCGAACCTTCTGGATTTTTTGATGTTGCTTTTGAGCCCTCTTTTGATGTTGCGGATTCTGGCCCGGCTGCGGTTGAGCGACTGGAAGACCTCTTTGCCGAGGAATCCTTGCCGACGTTGGAGGAATTTGCTGCTGCTGGCGAGCCAATGGCAGCGGCAACCCCAGACTTCGAGGCCGAGCTGGGCCTAGGCGATCTCTTCGCCGGCGAGACTCCGGCAGACGCCCAGGAGGGGGCTTGGTTGGAGGAGGTGTTCCCGGCCCAGGAAGAAGAGCTCTCTGGGGAAACACAGCCTACCGATTTGGCGGGCACTGCCCCCTCGCCAGAGTTTTCCTTCGACCGCCTCAATGCTCTATTTGCCGAGGAGACCGAAACCGAAGCCCTGAGCTTAGAAGCCGGCGGATCCCTCTCGGCCATGGATGGCGAGGTGGATTTGGATGAGCTGAGCCGGTTCTTTGCAGAAAGGGAGGCCGCCCAGGAAGGGATCCCCTCAGATCTTGCCACCTTCCTGGGCGAGGCAGAGGCTTTGCAAGGGAGCAATCTGAAGGGAGTGACTCTGCCTGAGCCAGAACCACTTGTAGCTGCTGCAGAGCAAGGCGGAGCTTCCCAGCCGGCAGAAGAGGATCTGGCAAGCCAACTGGAAAGCCTGTTCACAGAGGATGAGCTCTTGGCTGCCCCGAGCGCGACTGTTCTTGGCAGCGAGACCCAGCTCTCGGAGGAAGAAGCGCCGGAAGTCTCTCCTACCCCAAGTTTGGACGATTTGGCCGCCCTTTTCGATGCCGCCGAACCAGCGGTGCCTCCTGAGCTGGAAGAGGTCATCGCTCCTATTGTGGGATCCCCTGCAGCCGTGAGCAGCGAGGTCGCCGATGATTTCGCAGCCCAACTGGAATCCCTCCTAGGCGATCTCGAGGTTGCCCCCCAGGCCTCTGCAGCAGCGCCGGCGCCTTCTCCGCCCGCTGTTGCCACTGCCCCGGCAACTCCCGCTCCGGCAACAGCCGCCCCCACGGCACCGGCTACCCCAACCCCACCGACCCCACGGCGATCTGCTCTCAGCAACCCTGTGATGCGGGTGGAGGTGCGCCACCTCGACTCCATCAACAACCTGGTGGGAGAGTTGGTGGTCATTCGCAACAGCATGGAGCAAAACCAAACTCGCCTGCGCCAGTTTCTGGATGGCCTACTGGGCCGTGTGCAACAACTGGGGGATCTGGGCCAGCGCATGCGGGATCAGTACGACCGCTCCCTGTTGGAGTCGGCTTTGTTCTCCAGCCGCAGCGGCTCAGCCTATGGCGGCACGGTAACGGTGGGCTTCGGTCGCAATGGCGAGGGAGCCGGACACAGCAGGCGAGGGCATTCTTCCGGCCAAGAGTTCGACAAGCTGGAGATGGATCAATTTACGGCCTTCCACACTCTGGCCCAGGAGATCATTGAGCTGATTGTGCGGGTGCGCGAGTCCTCCTCGGACATTGAGTTTGCCGTCGATGAGGCAGAGCAGATCACCCGCCAATTCCGGCAGGTCACCACCCAACTGCAGGAAGGCCTGAACCGAGCGCGCATGGTGCCCTTCGCGCAAATTGCCGACCGCCTGCCCCGCGCCGTCCGCGATCTCTCCATCAAAACGGGCAAGCAAGTCAGCCTGGTGGTGGAAGGCCGCGACACCCTCATCGACAAGGCCATCCTGGAAGAGCTTTCCGACCCGATGACCCACCTGGTAAACAACGCCTTGGTACACGGGATCGAGCCCCCTGAGGAGCGGCGCCGCTTGGGCAAGCCCCCTGAGGGCAAGATCACCGTCAAAGCCTTCTACCAGGGCAACCAGACGATCATCGTTGTCGCCGACGACGGCGCCGGGATCCCGGTGGAGAAAATCAAGGCCAAGGCGCAAAGGCTGGGGCTGCTGTCAGAGCAGGCAACCGAAGACGAAGTATTCAACGTCCTCTTCCACCCCGGCTTTAGCAGCCGTGAGGTCAGCGAGGTGGACGACCTGGCCGGGCGGGGGGTTGGCTTGGATGTGGTGCGCCGCAACATCACCGATCTGCGCGGCAGCATCCAAGTGGATTCCGTGCGCGGCAAAGGCACCACTTTTACCATCCGCCTGCCGCTTACCTTAAGCATTTCCAAGGCGATGGTGTGTGTCAGCGACAAAGCCCTGATCGCCTTTCCTCTCGACGGTGTGGAGGAAATGCTGGATGTTCCCGTCGATGAGGTGCAGCCGGATGAACAGGGGCGGCCCTCCATTCCCTGGCGGGATCAACGCCTTCCCTTCCAACCCCTCTCGAATCTGTTGTCCTACAGCCGCAGCCACAGCCGCAGCCGCTCCGAGGTCTACAGCGTTGCCCAGGATGAGGGCATCATCCCCATTGTTGTCCTCCAAAGTGCCGGCCAGTACCTTGCCCTGCAGGTGGACAGCTTTGTGGAAGAGCAGGAAATCGTGATCAAGCAATTGCGCGGGCCTGTGCCCAAACCACCTGGCATTTCTGGGGCAACGGTGCTGGGCAATGGTCGCGTGCTGCCCATTGCTGATGTCCTTGAACTGGTGGATATGGCCCAAGGCCGCCGTCGCGATCTCAGCCGCCTCTGGGCAGAGCGTCGCGCTGCGGAGCCACGTGTCGAGGAAACCCATCAAACCACGGTGCTCATTGTGGATGACTCGATTGCGGTGCGGGAGCTGCTCTCCATGTCCTTCCAAAAGGTGGGCTACCGGGTGGAGCAAGCCCGCGATGGACAGGACGCCTGGGAAAAGCTTCGCGGTGGCTTGCGCTGCGATCTCATCTTCTGCGACATCGAGATGCCGCGCATGGACGGCCTGGAGTTGCTCTCCCGCATACGGGCAGACAGCAACCTCAAGCATATTCCGGTAGCTATGCTTACCTCAAGGGGGGCAGAACGGCACCGGCAGACAGCCCGGGAGCTGGGAGCCACTGCCTACTTCACCAAGCCCTACTTGGAGGAAGAGTTGTTCAGCGCTGCCGCTCGCATGTTGCAGGGGGAGCAGTTGTTGACGCCTAGCCCCGCTCCCTGAGCCTTAGCGGGTGCCGTTCGCGCTAGTGGGTTGTAGGCCCTACGACCAGCAAAGGTATGGGGATCCCGGTATAGGCCGATATGCCTCACCCATGCTGAGTAGAGGGATCCCGTGATGGATGCCAGAATAACAGAAGTGCTTGATCCCCCGGTGTGTTGTCAAGGGGAGGAATCCGTGCAGATTCGCTTTGCTGTGGTGAGCGATCCCCACGTCACCCTTCCCTCCACCCTTTGGGATCACCCCAACCGGTTTCATTTGGTGGAGGTGAGCATCCCGGCTCTGGAACAAGTTTTGCAGCATCTGGTGCAGTTGCCTTTGGATTTTCTCCTTTTGCCGGGGGATCTGACCCAGCATGGGGAACCGGAAAACCACGCCTGGTTGGCGGAGCGCCTGGCCCGTTTACCTTTCCCAGCTTTTGTGGTGCCCGGCAACCACGATGTGCCCCAGCTTGAGGCATTGCCAGAGTTTCCCCGCTACTACCAAGCTTTTGGCTATGAGGACGGGCGGTCTTTGGATTACAGCCGCCTGTTGCAGCCAGGGATCCGTTTGATCGGCCTCAATTCCAACCACTTTGATGCTCAGGGCCAGTTGGTGGGGTGTCTAACTTCGGAACAACTGACCTGGCTGGAAAAGGAATTGGCAGCAGCCGAAGAGGAGCTGGTGCTGCTGATGGTGCACCACAACGTGGTCGAGCATCTGCGCGGGCAGTCCCTCCACCCCTGGGGCCGTCGCTACATGCTGGAGAATGCCTCTCAATTGCGGCGGCTGCTGCAAGCTTACGGGGTGCAACTGGTGTTCACCGGACATTTGCACATTCAGCACATCGCCCGGCGAGGGGGGGTTTACGACATTACCACCGGCTCTTTGGTCAGTTTTCCCCATCCCTACCGCCTTGTCGAGATCCGACTGGATCGCGAGACCGGGATCCACGTCCACATCCAAAGCTACCGGGTGGGATCCCTGCCCGATTGGCCCGATTTGCAGGCGTTCTCGCGGGAGTGGATGGGTCAGCGCAGCGAACCGGTGGTGGTTAAGTTTTTAACCTCTGCGCCGCTGCATTTGCCCCTGGAGCAGGCCCAAGCCTTGGCCCCACAATTGCGCCACTTTTGGGCAGGGGTAGCTGCCGGGGATCCAGACCTCGCTTTTCCAGACTTCCCACAGCCGGCAGGTCGATTCCTGGAGCGATTTAGCCGTTGTTTTCGCTGCCCACCCGATAATCAGGCGCAGCTCCATTTGCTGCCTCGGGGTTTTTCTATTTCTTAGGAACCAGGGCAAAGAATGGCCTGTGCAGGATTTGGCAGTTGGCGAAGCGGTACCGTTTGTTCTTTCGGAAACATTCCTAGGGTTGGGATCCCTCGATGTGGGAGTAGGGCTCTAGGTGGATGGTGACCCGCACCGGCCCGTAGCGCTCCTGCAGCAGTTGCTCCACCGCTTCGGTGATGCGATGGGCCGACTCCACGTCCAGCGGCTCCACCACCATGTGCATTTCGATAAAGATCATCTGCCCTGGGATGCCGCGGGAGGTGATGTCGTGGCAGTCCAGAACTCCAGGCAGGCTGAGAACCAGCTCCCGCAAGGTTTTGGGGGGGATGGCCACCCGGTCGGTTAAAAAGGGAACGTTTTCCCGCAGCACTTCCCAGCCGCTCCAGAACACCAGCAGCCCCACCGGCACCGCCAGCACCTGATCCAGCCAGGGGATCCCCCAGTAGTGGATCCCGGCCAGTCCCAGCAGCACCGTCAGGGTTACCCAAACATCGCTGAGGGTATGGCGGGCATCGGCCAAGAGCAGCGAGCTGGACAAAGCCTTGCCCCAGGAACGTTCATAGAAGGCCACGAAGAGGTTGATCCCCAGCACACCCACCATCAGGGTTAGGGTCAGTCCATCGACCTGCAGCGGCGGCTGGGGCTCGAAAAACCGTCCCACCGCTGTGCTGAGGATCTCAAAGCTGGCCATCCCCAAAAAAGCGGCGATCCCCATGGCACCGATGGCCTCAAACTTGCTGTGGCCGTAGGGGTGCTCCTCATCCGGCTCTGGCGAGGAAAAGCGGGCCGCCAGCAGGGCAAGAATGTTGCTGGCGCTATCGGCGGAGCTGTGCAGGGCATCGGCCACCAAGCTCAGGGATCCCGTCGTCAATCCCAGGATCAACTTGACCGAAAACACCAGGACATTCAGCCCCAAGGTGACGTACAGCACCCTTTGCACCTGGCGCTGACGACGAGCGGCTATGGCAGCAGAATCGGGGAAACTCACCGCCCAAAGGCTCAGAGGAAGGCCGGTTCTGCTTTATTTTGCCACCGGCTTGGGTTCAAGGCTATCTTTCCTCCCCTTGAGGATAGGGGATCCCGGTCGGCGGGGTATTTTAGAAGCAAGCATCGACGCGAGGGGGAAGCGGGCTATGGACGTGGCGGTTGTGGGAGCTGGCTATGTGGGGTTGGTAACCGGCGCCTGTCTGGCTCACCTGGGCCACAGCGTTATCTGTGTAGACAACAACCCCGCCAAAATTGAAGGGCTGCAACGGGGTCGCCTGCCCATCTACGAGCCCGGCCTGGAAGAGCTGGTGCGGGGAGGCGCCGAGGCTGGCCGGCTGCACTTCACCACCGATCTGAGCTTGGCGGTGCAGGTCAGCGAAGTCATCTTCATTGCTGTAGGCACGCCGGCTTTGCCCAGCGGCGAGCCGGATCTGCGCTACGTGGAGGCCGTGGCGCGGGAGATCGGCCAGCACCTGGACGACCGCTACCGGGTTATTGTCAACAAGTCTACCGTCCCCATCGGTTCCGGCGACTGGGTGCGCATGCTTATCTTGGATGGGGCTGCTGGGGCGGCCAAGCAGCGCCTGGGCAGCCGGGAAGAGAGCGAACTGCTCTCTGGGGGAGATCGGGAGGCAACTCCTTTCTCCAGAGGATCCCTGGCTTTGCAAATCTCTCCTCGGACACCTCAGTTTGACGTGGTCAGCAACCCTGAGTTTTTGCGAGAGGGCAGCGCCATCCAGGATACCTTCTACCCGGATCGCATCGTGATTGGCTCCAACAGCCCCCGCGCCATCGAGATCCTGCGGCGGCTTTACGAGCCCATCCTCAGCCGCCAGCAGGGCTTGGGTGGGGATCCCGTGCCTTTACTGGTTACCGACTTGGCCTCCGCCGAGATGATCAAATATGCCGCCAACGCCTTCTTGGCCACCAAGATCAGCTTCATCAACGAGATCGCCAACATCTGTGAGCGCACCGGTGCCGACATCACCCAGGTGGCAACAGGGATCGGCCTCGATAAGCGCATTGGCCGCGCCTTTCTCAACGCCGGTATAGGCTGGGGAGGGAGCTGCTTCCCCAAGGATCTGTCAGCTCTCATTCAAACAGCTGCTGACTACGGCTATGAGGCCAAGCTGTTGCGGGCTAGTGTCGAGGTCAACTGCGAGCAGCGGCAGCGCCTGGTGGAAAAGCTGCAGCAGGCCCTCAAGGTGCTTAAGGGCAAGACCATTGGCCTTTTGGGCCTCACCTTTAAGCCCCACACCGATGACCTGCGGGATGCCCCCTCTCTGACGTTGATCGAGCAGCTCCACCGGCTGGGGGCCAAGGTGAAAGCGTATGATCCCATTGTGTCGGCTTCGGGGATGCGGGAGGGCCTGGCCCACGTGATAGTGGAAACGGATGTGTTTCGCCTGGCCCAGGACTGCGACGCCCTGGTGCTGGTGACCGAGTGGCCGGAGTTTTTGTCGCTGGATTACCGGCACCTTGCCGAGCTGATGCGGCGGCCTTTGCTGATCGATGGCCGCAATTGCCTTGACCGGCAGGCCGTTCAACAGGCGGGTATCACCTTGATTGGAGTGGGCTGGTGAAGATCCTGGTCACGGGTGGTTTGGGATTTATCGGCTCCCATCTGGTCGGCCGCCTTCTGCAAGAAGGCCACGCAGTTATCTGCCTCGATAACGGCTACACGGGGCGGGAGGAGAACGTACAGGCCCACCGCGACAACCCCGCCTTTACTTTGCTGTGGCACGATGTGGCCGAGCCGCTGCCGCCGGAGCTGGAAAAAGCCGGTATCGAGCAAATCTACCACCTGGCCTGTCCCGCCTCGCCGCCCCACTACCAGGCGGATCCCATCCACACCATCCGCACCGGTGTCTGGGGCACCTACCACCTGCTGGAGCTGGCCCAGAAAACAGGATCCAGGTTCCTGCTGGCCTCGACTTCAGAAGTGTACGGGGATCCCCAGGTGCACCCCCAGCCGGAGGACTATTGGGGCCATGTCAACCCCATCGGCCCGCGGGCCTGCTACGACGAGTCGAAGCGCCTGGCCGAAACCCTGACTTTTGACTGGCAGCGGCAACACCAGACGGAGATCCGCGTCGCCCGCATCTTCAACACCTATGGGCCGGCCATGCGGGAGGATGATGGCCGTGTGGTCAGCAACTTCATCGTCCAAGCGCTGCGCAGGGATCCCCTCACCGTCTATGGGGATGGATCCCAGACCCGCAGCTTCTGCTACATCGCCGACCTCATCGAAGGCCTGGTGCGCCTGATGAACGGCCCCTATCCCGGCCCCTTTAACCTGGGCAACCCGCAGGAGTTCACCATCCTGGAGCTGGCGCAGCAGGTCTTGGCCCTCACCGGCAGTCCTTCCCCCATCGTCCACCGGCCCCTGCCGACCGACGATCCCAAGCAGCGCCGGCCCGATATCCGCAAAGCCCGCACCCTGTTGGGCTGGGATCCCCAGATCCCCCTGCAGGTTGGCCTGGAGCTAACCATCCCCTACTTTCGTCGGCGGCTAGGGCTGGAGTAAGTTGAGGTCAAACTGAACAAGTTTTTTTGATGTATCCTGAGGAGAGCCCCTTAGGAAGGTGGCTACTCGGCAGCCTGCGTTTTCTCAACCCCAGTTTTCGGCTTTTCCCATGGCTCTCACCGAATCTGACCCCAAAGCTTTCCCCGGCGGCGGATCCCTGAGTTTTTTTGAGCGCTATCTCACCCTTTGGGTGGCTCTGTGTATTGTTGCCGGGATCCTGTTGGGTCGATGGTTTCCGGGCCTGGCAGAGGCGCTGGATGCCCTGAGCCTCTATCAGGTCTCCATTCCCATTGCCGTCTGCCTGTTTTTCATGATGTATCCCATCATGGTGAAAATTGATTTTGGCCAGGCAGCCCATGCCTTGCAATCGCCCAAACCGGTGCTGTTGACCCTGGGGGTGAACTGGCTGGTGAAGCCTTTTACCATGGTGGTGATTGCCCAGTTTTTCTTGGGGTGGCTGTTTGCCCCTTGGATAACCGGCACGGAAATGATCCGCGGTACAGAAGTGAGCCTCAGCAACTCCTACATTGCCGGGGCCATTTTGCTGGGCATTGCCCCCTGCACTGCGATGGTGCTGATGTGGGGCTATCTCAGCTATGGCAACCAAGGCCACACCCTGGTGATGGTGGCGGTGAACTCTTTAACCATGCTTTTCCTCTACGCGCCGCTGGGCCGCTGGCTGCTGGCCATGAGCGATTTAACGGTGCCCTGGCAAACCATTTTGCTATCCGTGGCCATCTACGTGGGCCTACCGCTAGTTGCAGGAGCAGCCTCTCGCTATTGGATTCTTAAAACCAAGGGCCGGGAATGGTTTGAGAAAGCTTTTTTGCGCTACCTCAACCCCATTGCCATCACCGCCTTGCTGGTGACGCTGGTGCTGCTTTTTGCTTTTAAAGGGGATCTCATTGTGGAAAATCCCTTCCACATTTTGTTGATTGCAGTGCCGCTTTTTGTGCAGACCAACCTTATTTTTGGCCTCACCTATGTGGCAGCCCAGAAACTGGGCTTGTGCTATGAGGATGCCGCTCCGGCGGCTTTAATCGGCGCCAGCAACCACTTCGAGGTGGCCATTGCAACGGCGGTGGTGTTGTTTGGCTTGAACTCCGGGGCCGCCCTGGCCACCGTCGTAGGGGTGCTGATCGAGGTGCCGGTGATGCTGATGCTGGTGGAAGTATGTAAACGCACTGCCTTTTATTTTCCCCGCCAGCCGGAGAAGGCCAGCTTGCCGGATCCCCGCTGTCTTAAAATCAGCCCTTGAGGGATCCCTGTAGCCCATGAACTTGCCCCCAGATCGCCAACAGGAACACCAGGCCAATGAGCGCACCTTTCTGGCCTGGCTGCGCACCTCTGTGGCTCTCATTGCCTTTGGCTTTGCCCTCGCCCGCTTCAGCTTATTTCTGCGGCAGATTGAAGCCGCCCACTCCCCCGAGCAACCTGCCCCGGCGCACGGCCTCCTGAGCACCCAGAACTTGGGCCTCCTGTTGGTGATCTTTGGAATCCTGATGATCGGCCTTTCTGCTTGGCGCTACAACCAGGTGATGCGGCAAATCGAGGCAGGCGACTTTCGCCCCAGCCGTTTCCTCATCTGGATCATGGCTGCCGTTGTGGCCCTGTTTGGGCTGCTGCGCCGTCCCCGCCCTCAGGAACCTCCGCGGCTCAGCCTGCCGGAGTGAAGGGCCGCCAGGGGTTCCAGTTGCTGAGCCTGCTGCTTGAGGCGCTTGATTAACTGCTTGCACACCACCTCGCACAGCTCAAAACAGATGGGATCCGCAATTTGGTAGTAGACGCTCACGCCCCTGGGCTCGCGGCTGACGATCCCTGCCTGCGCCAGGATCTTGAGATGTTTGGAAACGTTGGCCTGGCCCATGCCGGTGGCCTCTAGGATTTGGGTAACGTTCTTGGGCCCCGAGCGCAACTGACACAGGATCTGGAGCCGGCTGGGCTCCGCCAAAACCTTGAAGTACTCCGCCACGCTGGTCAGCACTTCCGGCGTCAGGGTCAACTGGCACTCGTCTTTGCCACCTTTCACGAGCTTGTCCCAATCCATAGGCTGTCTTGAGGGAGGTGGTAGCTTGATTTTAACACTAAATAGTTATATAGTAGCTCTAGAGACCCGAATTCGGATCGCTTTCGGGTTTTGTCAACAGACAGGAGGGCAGCATGCTATTTCGCCAACTGTTCGACTCCGAGACGAGCACCTACACTTATTTAATCGCAGACCCAGACACCCGCGAGGCCGTACTGGTGGATCCGGTGTTGGAGCAGGTGGAGCGGGACTGGAAGTTAATTCAAGAGCTGGGTCTGACCTTGAAGTACTCCTTGGAAACCCACGTCCACGCCGACCACATCACCGGCACCGGCAAGCTGCGGGAGTTGAGCGGCTGCCAAGGGGTGGTGCCGGTTCAGGCCAAGGCACAATGTGCCGACCGCTTCATCGGCCATGGGGAAACGCTGCAGGTGGGATCCATTGTCATCGAGGCCATCGCCACCCTAGGCCACACCGACAGCCACATGACCTACCGCGTCAATGGGGATCGCGTTCTGACCGGCGATGCCCTGCTCATTCGCGGCTGCGGGCGCACCGATTTCCAAAGTGGGGATCCCGGCTTGATGTACGACCACGTGACGCAGCACCTGTTTACCCTGCCGGACGAGACGCTGGTCTATCCCGGCCATGACTACCGGGGACACACCGTCTCCACCATTGGCGAGGAGAAGCGCTGGAACCCCCGCTTCGTGGATCCGGAAACCGGTAAGCTGCGCTCGCGGGAGAGCTTTATTGCCCTGATGAACAGCCTCAACCTGCCGCAGCCCAAGAAGATCCAGGAAGCGGTGCCGGCCAACGAGCAGTGCGGCCAAGTGGCAGCCGCAGTTTAGTTGCTAGGGCTGGCTAGACTTCTCTCAGGCGGCCCGTCAGAAAGGGGAGGGTTGAGAGTGGATCGCCAAAATCTCTATGAGAGGGATTTCTATGCTTGGACTCAGCAACAAGCCCAATTTCTGCGGGAGCGGGCTTGGGAGAAGCTAGATCTGCCCCATTTGATTGATGAGATGGAATCGTTGGGCAGGCAACAGCGGCAAGAGCTGCGCAACCGGCTGGGGGTTTTGGTGGGGCACCTTCTGAAGTGGGAGTATCAGCCGCAGGCCAGATCGGTAAGCTGGCTTCTTACCCTACAGGTGCAGCGGCAGGAAGTTCTGGATCTGCTGGAGGAAAACCCAAGCCTGAGGCCCTATTTGCCGGAGGCCATCTCCAAGTCTTACCTGAGGGCGCTCCAACTGGCTCTAGAAGAGACCAAGCTGCCCAGAAAGACTTTTCCCCAGACCTGCCATTACTCTCCCGAGCAAATCCTGGATAGCCAGTTTTATCCTGGCGAGCCCAGCAGGTTGCTGGAGGAGGAAGATTAGAAATCCCTAAGTCTTACAACAACCCTAGAAGCAAGGAAGAAACCATGACCGTAGCTCAACAAAATCCTACAGCTCAGCAGGAACGGGATCCCCGTCTCAAGGAGATCGACGCCTTGACTTTAAAGCAGTGGCTGGATCAAGGGCGGGTACAGCTCATTGACGTGCGGGAGCCGGCAGAATACCGCGACGAGCGGATCCCGGGGGCGATTAACATGCCTCTATCTACCTTTGACCCCGCCAAGGTGCCGGCCTCGACGCCGGAAAAGCCGGTGGTGCTGCAGTGCCGCATGGGCAGCCGCTCCATCCGTGCCGGCTGTCAGTTGCTTGAATACGGCTGGCCGGAAGCGATAAACCTAAAAGGCGGGATCGAAGCGTGGAAGGCCGCCAAGCTGCCCACCACCCGCACCCGCAACGCGCCCATCTCGCTAATGCGACAGGTGCAGATTACAGCGGGATCCCTGGTGCTCATAGGAACCCTGCTGGGAGCCTTTGTCCACCCGGCCTGGCTGGTATTGAGCGGCTTTGTGGGGGCGGGGCTGGTGTTTGCCGGGATCACCAACACCTGTGGCCTGGCGCTGCTTTTGGCCCGCCTGCCCTGGAACCGGGGTCAGACGTTATGAGCGGGATCCCGTCCGCCTCTTCCCCAAAGCAGGGGATCTGGGCGCGCTACCTGCCCTTGGCCAAGGATTCCCTGTGGTGGCTTCGCTACCGGCGAGAGGATCTGCCGGGGGATCTCATTGCTGGGGTGGTCTCGGCCATCCTGTTGGTGCCCCAGAGCATGGCCTACGCGCTGCTGGCCGGCCTGCCCCCCGAGACAGGCCTCTACGCCAGCATCCTGCCGGTGATCGCCTACGGCTTCCTGGGATCCAGCCGGGCTTTGTCGGTGGGGCCGGTGGCCATCATCGCCCTGCTGGTAGCCTCGGGTTTGGAGCCGCTGGCTGAGCCGGGCAGCCCGGAGTATGGCCAGTTGGCGCTGGGCTTAGCTCTGGAAGCGGGCCTGATCCAGCTAGGGGTAGGGCTGTTGCGCCTGGGGTTTTTGGCCAATTTCCTGAGCCACTCGGTTATAACGGCCTTTAGCAGTGCCGCAGCCCTAATCATTGCCCTTAGCCAGCTCCGCCATCTGCTGGGGGTGAAGATTGCCAACAGCGAGTCCTTCTGGCTGCTGCTGCAACGGCTGTGGCAGAGCCTGGATGGGGTCAACTGGGCCACCCTGGGGCTGGGGCTGTTGTCCATCGCCCTGTTGGTGTACGCCCAGCAGAAGCTGCCGGCGCAACTGCGCCGCTGGGGGATCCCGCCCCTCTGGGAGTTGCTGCTCACCAAGAGTGCTCCCCTGGCAGCCGTTTTCTTAACCACCCTGCTGGTTTGGGGGCTAAACCTCTCGGAGAGAGCGGGAGTGGCGGTGGTGGGATCCATTCCGGCTGGCCTGCCACCGCTGACGTTTCCCCAACTGAGCTGGCCAGAATGGGGATCCCTGCTGCCCACCGCCCTAACCCTCAGCTTGGTGGGCTTTACGGAAAGTTATGCCATGGCCCAGGCCCTGGCCAGCAAGCGGCGGCAGAAAGTGGATCCCAGCCAGGATCTGGTGGCCCTGGGAGTAGCCAACGTGGCAGCAGCCGTCAGCGGTGGCTTTCCGGTCACGGGTGGGATCAGCCGCTCGGTGGTGAATGCTCAGGCGGGGGCCAACAGCGGTCTGGCCTCGGTCATTACGGGATCCCTGATAGCTCTGGCCATGATCTGGCTGATGCCCCTGTTTACTTTCCTGCCCCAGACCACTCTGGCTGCCGTTGTGCTGGTGGCGGTGCTGGGACTGGTGGATTTTCACCCCCTGCTGCAGAGCTGGCGCTACGACCGCGGCGATGCCCTCGTTTGGCTGCTCACCTTTGCCAGCGTGTTGGCGATTGGGGTGGAGCGGGGGATTGGTCTGGGAGTGCTGGCCTCCATCCTTCTCTTCCTCTGGCGGGCCAGTCGCCCCCACATTGCCATTGTTGGCCAGGTGCCGGGCACCGAGCACTACCGCAACGTGCTGCGCCATGAGGTGATTACCGATCCGCGCATCTTGGCGGTGCGAGTGGATGAGAGCCTGTTTTTTGCCAACGCCGCCTACCTGCAGGAGTACATTCTGCAAGAGGTAGCAGCGCGGCCAGCAGTGGAACAGGTGCTGCTGGTGGCCAGCGCCATTAACTTCATCGACGGCAGCGCTCTGGAGGCCCTGACCGAATTGGTGGAACGTCTGCACCAGATGGGGGTGGGCTTTGCCCTGGCCGAGGTGAAGGGGCCGGTGATGGATTGCCTCAAAAGGGTGGGGTTTGTGGAGAAAGTGGGCGCTGAGCGCTTTTTCTTGTCGACCCACCAGGCGATGCAGGCACTCAAATCCCAGGCGATGCCGGCAGCCGCTTCCGGATGAGCACCAGGGGGGTCTGCTCCGCTGCATTGCCCGCCGGGTTCTTGCGCAGCGCCTGCTCCACCAGCTCCCGCTCCACCCCTGGGCTGGCCGCCAGAACGCTTACCTCACCTAGGTCATTGGCATCCACAATGGCCACCTCGTAGCCAGTCTGGGCGTGGAGCTCGGCCACCAGCTTAGCTGGATGCCGCGGCCCCAAGACGATGAACTGGTCGTAGGGGGGCAAGGTGCCGGTGACATCGTCGATGAGGTCGGCCTGCTCCCCCGCCAGGGCATAGAACACCCCTGGGATCCCCAACAACTTGGCCAGGGATCCGACAACAAAAGCCCCCAGCACCCGCCAGGCTCCCGAGCAGTCGATCAGCGTCTGCATCCCGTAGCAGCTTGAGAGACTGGTCTTGGAGGGGAAGAAGTAGCAGAGGGTGCGGGCTAGCCAGCCAGGCTGCACCTGCAGGGGATGGCGAAAGTGGCCCTGGACGATGGCCGCCGCGCTTTCCGAGATGGCCACGATATCACCGGTCTGGATGTGAGGGCCCACGTAGCGCTGCAGCACCTCGGCAAGGTCATCGCTGGGGGTAAGCAGAGGGGTGGGAATGGCAGCCCAACTCACTGGCCCCTGCTGCTGCCAGGCCAGCTCCGGCAAGGGATCCACTTCCTGCAAGGGCAGGATTAGGTGGCTAGTCTTAAGGGTGCGCCGCTGCCGCCCGTACTGGACGTAGTCCAGCTCCAGCCAGGCCGAGCGCAAATCTGCCAGCCCTTCCCCCCTCAGCTCGATCTCCACTTCCAAGCCGGTCTGGCTTTGGGGGGTAATGATGTAGGCCTGCCAGTAGTTGTCCTGGCGAGGGGGCAGATCCACATGGCGGGAGCGCAGGCGGATCTGGGTTTGGATCCCTTCGATGGAGCTGGCACTGAGCAAATGCAGTCGCGGCTGCACCTGGGCCAAGGTGACCTCAAAGATGGGGTTGAGGTTGCGGGCCACGAACTCCGCCTGGATCAGCCAGTGATCGGGGCTGAGGCGGTTGAGGTGCCAGCTCTGCGGCTCCACCACCAGGCAGTCGGCGGGGCGGGTCTTCCGCCAGTACAGCACCGTCGCCAAACTCAAGAGCAGCCCGGCCACCACCTGAATCCAGCCTGAGGGATCCCCCAGCCAACGCCAGATCCCCCAGAGGCTCAAGACCACCCCAGCCAATACGCCGGCCACCACACCTCGGCTCACCATCCGGATTGTTGCCATCGGGATCCCACTCCTTGCAATCGTTAAGCCCTGCTAAAGCCTGCCCCTTCCGTCCAGCCCGCCCTTTAGACTACAGGTACCGACCAAGCCCTAGTCATCCTACCGGGAAACCGACAGCAAGCGGTCGCAGAATCTCTACCCACACTTTCATCTCAAACATTTAGCCTGCAAATAGGTTGTATTCTAAGTTTTCCCACAGCATCCTGCGGAGGTCGCCCATGGCCCACAAACAGCAGTTCAAAAGCTTTGACGACATGATCCAGGGATCCAAAACTCCCATTCTGGTGGATTTTTACGCCACCTGGTGTGGTCCCTGTCAGGTCATGGCCCAGGTGTTGGAGCAGGTGAAGCCCCAAGTGGGGGACACCATCTCCTTTGTTAAGGTTGACACCGAAAAGTACCCCAACATCGCTGCCCGCTGGGGGATCTACGCCGTGCCGACCCTGATCCTGTTTAAAGACGGGAAGCCGGTTGACCGCATTGAAGGGCTGCTACATCCCCGAGCTCTGCTCGAGCGGCTACGGGCCCAGGTCAACTTACCGGTGGCCTGAGCTTTGCAGGGGCTTGAGCCTGTGCCGCTTCTCCAAGTTCACCTGGCAGGAGAAGTGCCCTACCGCACCGCTTGGGCTTGGCAGCAGGCCCGGTTGGCCCGGATGATCCGCCATCCTGAGGTGCCGGATGGGCTTTTGTTGCTCACCCACCCGCCGGTCTACACCCTGGGGGCAGGGGCCGATCCCAAGTTTCTCAAAAGCCTGGCTGGACGGATAGGATCTCCGGATACTCAGCCAGAGTCCCCTGCTCCTGAGGGGCCGGAGGTTCTGCGGGTGGAGCGGGGCGGCGAGGTGACCTACCACGGGCCGGGCCAGTGGGTGGGCTATGCCCTACTGAACCTAAAGCGCCATAGGACTGTCTACGGCTCCCATGGCCAGCCGGATCTGCACCGCTACCTGCGCCACCTAGAAGAGGTGCTCATCCAGACCGTAGCCCACTTTGGCCTGCGGGGGGAGCGGCTCCCTGGCCTGACAGGGGTTTGGGTGCAAGGCCACAAGGTGGCGGCCATCGGCATCAAGGTCTCCCGCTGGGTTACCTACCACGGCTTTGCCCTCAACGTCTGTCCGGATCTGCCTGCCTTCGCGGCCATCGTGCCCTGTGGGATCCCCGATCGCCCGGTGGGATCCCTGGTGCAGTTTTGTCCGGAGGTAACAATGGCTGCCGTAGCCCCAGTGTTGGTGCAATCTTTTTGTCATGTCTTCGGGCTGCAGGCCCAGGCAGTTTCCCTGGCCGAGTGGTTGGGAGAGCCTCCTCAGTTTGTCTAAATCCGAGATGGCCCTAGATTCAATCCAAGGGCGACTACTCCACCCCCAACTGGCGCAACAGTTGCTGCAGGATGGCTTGGTCAGCAAAGTTGCCGCTTTGGGAAAAAAGAGCCAACGCCTGGCGAAAGTCAGCCATGGCAGCCTCTCGCTCCCCCAGTTGCAGGTGGGCCACGCCGCGGCTAAAGTAGGCCTCTGGGATCCCCGGATCCAACTGGATGGCCCGCTCCGCATCGGCTAGGGCTTTTTGGGGCTGGCGCAACTGGTTGTAAACGTAGCTGCGGTTAACGTAGGCCGGCGCATAGGTGGGATCCAGCTCTACTGCCCGATCCAGATCGGCCAAAGCCGCCACCGGATCCCCGCGCAGCAACTTGAGGGATCCCTGCCAGTTAAACTCGGAAGCAGGGCTTCGGGCCGAGGTCTGCTCAGGAGGAGTGGGGGAGGTGGGCAAAGAGAGGGCGGGGGCAGGAGTCAGGAATGCCGCCAAGCAACCCATCAGAGCCACCCTTCCCCATCGCCGCTTCATCGTGCTCCGCTGAGGATCCCAACCCAGTCCAGTATAGACTGCCCGCAAGAGGGGCCATCCTTGCACTTAACCAACCCGCCGAGAAGCCCCGCTTTGGACCCGGGATGAGAGGCGGATTAGCTAAAATAGCTTGGCTTATCCTATTGTACTGACGGAAAAGGCACCTTGATCGAGCGCTACACTCTGCCGGAAATGGGCCAGATTTGGTCCACCGCCCACAAGCTCCAGACCTGGCTACAAGTAGAGCTGGCCGTCTGTGAGGCGCAGGCGGAGCTGGGGCGGATCCCTCAAGAGGCTCTGCAGGAGATCAAAGCCAAAGCTGCCTTTGACCCGGCGCGGGTTTTGGCAATCGAGGCGGAAGTCAAGCACGATGTTATTGCCTTCTTGACCAACCTCAACGAGCATGTGGGCGAGGCGGGGCGCTACATCCACCTGGGCTTGACCAGCTCGGATGTGTTGGACACAGCCTTGGCCCTGCAGCTTGTAGCCTCGGTTGAGATCTTGCAAGCTCGGCTGGCCGATCTCATCGCTGCTTTGCGTGAGCAGGCCCGCCGACACCGCTACACCTTGATGATGGGCCGCACCCATGGCGTCCATGCCGAGCCCATTACCTTTGGCTTTAAGCTGGCCGGCTGGCTGGCCGAGTGCCTGCGCCATCAGGAGCGCCTAGCGCGCCTACGGGAGGTGGTCGCCGTGGGCAAGATCTCCGGCGCCGTGGGTACCTACGCCAATGTGCCCCCCCAGGTGGAACAGTTGGCCTGCGCCCGCTTAGGCCTCAAACCGGATACGGCCTCGACGCAGGTGCTCTCCCGCGATCGCCACGCTGAGTATGTGCAGACCTTGGCTTTGATTGGCTCTTCTCTGGAGCGCTTTGCCACCGAGATCCGCCACCTACAGCGGACAGAGGTGCTGGAGGTTGAGGAGTACTTTGCCCCTGGCCAAAAGGGATCCTCCGCCATGCCCCACAAGCGCAACCCCATCAAGTCTGAACAACTGACGGGAATTGCCCGCCTCTTGCGGGGGTATGCTGTCTCGGCCCTGGAAAACATTCCCCTCTGGCATGAGCGGGATATTTCCCATAGCTCTGTAGAGCGGGTTATCCTGCCCGATGCCTCCATCCTCTGCCACTACCTACTGGTCAACATGGCAGATCTGGTGCGCCACCTGCAGGTTTACCCTGCCAACATGGAGCGCAACCTCACCCTCTACGGTGGTGTTGTCTTTAGCCAGCAGGTGCTTTTGGCTTTGGTGGAGAAGGGCTTGAGCCGTGAGGAAGCCTACCGACTGGTGCAGGAAAATGCCCACCGCGCCTGGAACCAAGCCGGCGGAGATTTCCACGCCAATCTGCTGGCGGATCCCAGAGTAATGGCCCACCTGAGCGAGGCGGAGCTGCAGGCCTGCTTTGACCCACGGCGGCACCTCACCCACCTGGACGAGATCTTTGCCCGCTTGGGCATTTGAGGATCCCCTATGGCTTGGCAGCGGCAACATGTCTTGGGGCTGGCGGACTTTACCCGCGAAGAGTATCAAATTGTTTTGCAAACCGCCGCCAGCTTTCAGGAAGTGCTGACCCGGCGGCTGCCCAAGGTGCCCACCCTGCAGGGGAAGGTGGTGGTGACGCTGTTTTTCGAGCCTTCCACCCGCACCCGCAACAGCTTTGAGCTGGCGGCCAAGCGCCTGTCAGCGGATGTGCTCAACTTTTCCCCCGGCACCTCTTCGCTAAGCAAGGGGGAAACCATTTTGGATACGGTTCGCACCTTTTTGGCCATGGGATCCGACGTGCTCATCGTCCGCCACGCCCAGGCCGGGGTGCCGCAGCAGTTGGCCGCCGAGATCAATCGCCGCGGATCCCCAGCGGGGGTGCTAAACGCGGGGGACGGCCTGCACGAACATCCCACTCAAGCTTTGCTGGATCTATTTACTCTCTGTAGCCACCTGGATCCGCAGCGACCTCGCCTCGAGCTGCTGCAGGGGGTGAAGGTGGCCATCGTCGGCGACATCCTCCACTCGCGGGTAGCCCGCTCCAACATCTATGCTCTAGTGGCCGCTGGCGCAGACGTCCACTTGGCCGGCCCGCCCACCCTGTTGCCCAAAGACTTTGCCCAGTTTGTGCCCGGCCATACTCTGCCGGTGCACTGGCAGTTGGAGCCGGCCCTAGCAGGAGCCCGCTTTGTCATCGCCCTGCGCCTGCAACGGGAGCGGATGAGTGAATTCCTCATCCCCAGCCTGCAGGAATACCACCACCTTTTCGGCCTCACCCTGCAGCGGCTGCGCCTGTGCCACCCCGAGGTGAGGGTTCTCCACCCCGGCCCGGTCAACCGCGGCGTGGAACTGAGTTCTGAAGTGATGGAGGATCCCAGCCTCAACCTCATCGAGCGGCAAGTTGCCCACGGCGTGGCGGTGCGCATGGCTTTGCTGTACCTGATGGGCGGCGGGCGGATCCCGGCTTAGACCTCCCCCTTTCCCCTCTGGTCGGGGAACTTGAGGAGCTGCTTGACGTCTAGAGTGCTGAGGTTACTCTTCTAGCCAACTCAACGCTCTCCGCAAAAGCAAGAAAGAAGCTCTTGCGGGGGCTCTTTTGGACACATTGAACCCTACATAAGCCTATATAAGCTTGGCAAGATTTGGGGCAGCTTTCTGCTCTAGGTTCTGCGCAACTTATCTTCTGTTCAAACTTTTTTTCTGGCTGGCCAGCATCATCTTTTATTTGGATCGAGGTCACCTAGCCAAGTCTAAGACAAGCTAAAAGCCTTGCAAAATAAGCTTTTCACAGATCCTGAGCTCCAGGATCATTTTTTGCTGCTATCTAAACCCAAGCAAATCACCAGGTAAAAAATCAAGAGCTCATAGCAATCATCTCATTCAGAAAGACACCGACTTTTTCTTCTGGCTTAACCTAAACTTAACCTTAACATATTCTACTCTTAACCTTGAGGTTGTAGGGTTATAGGCGTCGATTAAAATCAGACATTTCTTTCTTATGCGATCTCTGCTCTCTGCTTCTGTTTCTTCTATCGCGGCTCTGGCGGTGGGAGCCCTGGCGCTGGCCCCGGCTCAAGCCCAAACCGTGCAAATCTCTGGCGCAGGTGCTACCTTCGCTGCGCCGCTGCTGCAGCGCTGGTTTGATGCCTACAATCGCACCGTAGATCCCAATGTGCAAGTCAGCTACCAGTCTGTTGGGAGCGGTGCCGGTCTGGAGCAATACATCAACGGCACGGTGGACTTCGGTGCTTCCGAGGGCCCGATGACCGAAAAGTACAACGCCTCTCGCTACAAGAGCTTCAAAGAGAAGTACGGCTACGAGCCCCTGCAACTGCCTCTGGCGGGGGGCGCCATTGAATTTGCCTACAACCTGCCCGGCATCGGCGACAAAGAGCTCGTGCTCAAGCGGGAAACCTACTGTGGCATTGTTACCGGCGAAATCACCCGCTGGGACGACATTCGCATCAAGGCCCAAAACCCCAACCTGGCAAATCGGCTGCCCGCGCTGGACATCACCTGGGTGCACCGCTCCGACGGCTCTGGGACGACCTTCGTGTTCAGCAACCACATCAACGCTGCTTGCCCCAACTGGAAGGGCGGCGTGGGAACCACGGTGGAGTGGCCGGTTGGCATCGGTGCCCAGGGCAACGAAGGGGTAGCCGCCACCATCAAGCAGGAGCAAGGGGCAATTGGCTATGTGAACCAGTCCTTTGCCAAGCTGGAGCAACTGACTACTGCTCGCATAGAAAACAAAGCGGGCAAGATTGTCGAGTTTTCTCCTGAGCGGGCTACTTCTGCCCTCAACGCTCCCCTGCCCGAAGATTTTGCCCTGCTGGTGCCGGATCCCGAAGGGCCTGACGACTACCCCATCGTTGGTTTGTTCTGGGTGATGCTCTACCGCGAATATCCTGACGAGCAAAAGCTGAAGAAGCTGGTGGAAGCCATCAAGTGGACGCAGGGGCCAGAGGGCCAAGCCATCACCAAAGAACTGGACTACATCCCCATGCCGGAGCCGGCCATCCAGCGGATCTTCGCCGAGCTGGATAAGATCAAGGTCAACCCCAACGCGAAGCGATGAGTTGCTGTCCTGTTGAAAGGTGTTAGTTGAGGGCCAGTGGTCAACAAGAGGCTGTGCTCTTCCTGTTGGCTACTGGCTTGCCGCTTTGCTGATTTTTAACGGGTAAAAGTTCTGTCGGCACTGACTTTTGACGTTGTCGCCAGTCTGAGTCCAACAAGCTTTTGGTGTTCACTGTTGGCCAGGACACAGACAACTGCAACACCGATGGAATGTAGGGTGAGAGAGGTTTTGCCACAATCTGCCCACCAGTAGAATTGCCACAGCGGGGATCCTATGACTTCGGCAGCCAGAGACTACGACTTATCAACGGATGTTGCTATTGAAAAGAAAATGGATGTTTCCCGCGCCCTCGACGTGGGTTTTGTCCGCCTAACTTTGGTGCTGGCAGGGTTTGCCGGCATCATTCTCATTTGGGTGATCGTGCAGACCACTGAGGCAGCCCTGCCGGCCATGCGCCAGTTTGGCTTGGGCTTTCTGGTCACCAGCCGCTGGAACCCGGTGGAAAACATCTATGGGGTGTTGCCCCAGATCTACGGCAGTTTGATGACCTCTCTGGTGGCCCTGATTTTTGCCATTCCTCTGGGCATCGGCACCGCCATTTTCTTGACGGAAGATTTTGCCCCCAAGTGGATAACGGCGCCGATTGCTTTTGCCATTGAGCTGATCGTAGCCATTCCCAGTGTGGTGCTGGGGCTGTGGGGCATCTTTGTGCTCATCCCAGCAGTGCGGCCCATCTTCCGAGCCATCAATCAGACGCTGGGGTGGATTCCTCTCCTTGGGGGCCCTGCCCCCCGTGGCCCCAGTTTGCTGCTGGTGGCCATGGTGCTGGGGATCATGATTTCCCCCATCATCATTTCCATCACCCGCAGCACCCTTGAATCGCTGCCCCGGGGCCTCAAAGAGGGCGCCTTGGCGTTGGGAGCTACCCGCTGGGAGACGATCTTGACGGTGATGATCCCGGCGGGCCTGTCGGGCATTGTCAGCTCGATCATGCTGGCATTGGGACGAGCCTTGGGGGAGACCATGGTGGCAGCGATGATTTCCGGCAACGCCAACCGCATCAACATCTCCCTGCTGCAGCCAGGATCCACCATTACCGGCTTGATTGCTTCCCAGTTTGGCGAGGCAGGACGCCTGCAGGTGTCGGCCCTTATGTATGCCGGTGTGGTGTTGATGGTGCTGACCCTGTTGGTTAACGTTATGGCCGAAATCATCATCCGCAAGTTTCAAAACTTGGAGCAGTAACCGAGGAGCCTCGTCATCATGTCCCAGTCAGCCCAGCTTGTTCCTGAGGAGATCGACATTAGCCGTGCCGCTGTTCCCCCCCTGCGGAGATATAGGGGCACTGCCTTGACGCTGCTGAGCGGACTGTTTGTGGCCGCCATCATGGCTGCCCTATCTTGGGTGCTGTGGGACATCGGTAAGGAGGGCATCCAGAGGATAAGCTGGGACGTCCTCACCGAGACTCGCTACCCGGCTCCAGGGTTAGCAGAGGGGGGGTTTGGCCACGCTATCGTCGGCAGCGTAATGGTTCTGGCCACGGGGGCGGCTTTGAGCTTTCCCTTCGGGATCCTAGCGGCCGTTTACCTGTCGGAGTTTGGCCGCGGCAGCCGCTTGGCCTACTTGGTCAAGTTCTCCTGTAACGTGCTCACGGGCGTGCCGGCCATTCTCTGCGGCCTGTTTGCCTACGCTTTGGTGGTGCGGGGATCCGGCTTCTCGGCTTTTTCGGGGGGAGTTGCCCTGGGCGTGTTGATGCTGCCCATTGTCATCCGCTCCACGGAAGAGGCGCTGCTTTTGGTGTCGCCGGATATGCGTTTGGCTTCGGTTGGCCTGGGGGCCACTCGCTTTCAGACCACAATGCGGATTGTCCTACCGGCAGCAGCTCCGGCCATTGTAACAGGCTTGATCTTGGCCTTGGCGCGGGCTGCCGGCGAGGCAGCACCTCTACTTTTTACTTCCTTCAACAACAATTTCTGGTCAACCAACCTGTTTGGACCGGTGGCTACCCTGCCGGTGATGGTTTACTTCTTCTCAATTATTCCCTTCAAGGTGCAGCAGGAGCTGGCATGGGCAGGAGCCCTGGTGCTGCTGGCCATTGTTTTGGCAGCCAGCTTGCTGGCCCGCTTCCTGGTCTACAAAGCCAGAAGATAGTTTAAGCCTTGTCGGACAGCGGCCAGGTGTGAATTAGCCTCTTGACGAACTTTCTGCGAGTGGGATCATGAAAACTCAATCTGCTAACTCAACCACCTACGTCTTCCGAACGGAAAACCTGAGCGTCTACTATGGCTCGAACCTGGCGGTGAAAAACGTCACCATGGATATTCCTGCCCGGCAAATTACGGCTTTTATCGGGCCTTCTGGCTGTGGCAAAAGTACCATCCTGCGCTGCTTTAACCGCACCAATGACTTGATCCCAGGGGCGCGCGTGGAGGGCAAACTTACCTACCACAGCAAAGACCTCTACGCCGAAAACGTAGATCCCGTGGCGGTGCGGCGGCGCATTGGCATGGTGTTCCAGAAGCCCAACCCTTTTCCCAAGAGCATCTACGACAACGTTGCCTATGGCCCGCGGGTGCTGGGGATGAAAGTGGACTTGGACGAGGTGGTGGAAACTTCGCTCAAGCGGGCCGCCCTTTGGGATGAGGTGAAAGACAAGTTGAAAGAAAATGGCCAGTCTTTGTCTGGGGGGCAGCAGCAGCGTTTGTGTATTGCCCGCGCCCTGGCGGTACAGCCGGATGTCATCCTCATGGACGAGCCCTGCTCGGCTTTGGATCCCATCTCCACCCGCCGCATCGAGGAGCTGATGAAGGAGCTGGAGCAGGATTATACCATCATTATCGTCACCCACAACATGCAGCAGGCCAGCCGCGTCTCGGACATGACGGCTTTCTTCAGCGTGGAGCTGGTGGGATCCAACCGCGTGGGCGAACTGGTGGAGTTCGACCGAACGGAGGTGATCTTCAACAGCCCTGCCAAAGAGGCGACCAAAGACTACGTAGAGGGCCGCTTCGGCTGATGCTCGGGACGGGCCGGGATCCCCTGGAGAGGCGTTTTCTGTCTCTGGTGAGCCTTTCTGCCGGCCCTTTGCACAGACAATGGAGTCTAAGTAGCCTGCTATCCAATTGGGGATCCCTATGACCGTTGCTGCTTCTGGAAAATTGCAGGCCTTGCTTTCTGAGCTGGCCGACCTTGAAACCATCACCGATCCGGCGCAAGTTGCCAAGTTGTCGCTGGACTTTTACCACTACAGCCCTGTGCTCAGCCGCCAGTTGAGCAACAAGCGCGGGGAGGTGGTGGTGCGCCCTGCCGATGAAGCAGAAGTGATGCGGGTGGCGGCGGCCTGTGCCAAGTGGAGAGTACCCCTGACCGTGCGCGGCGCCGGTACCGGTAACTATGGCCAGTGCATCCCCCTAGCTGGCGGTGTGATCCTGGATATGAGCAAGCTCAACCAGGTGATCTGGGCCAAGCCGGGCTTGGCGCGGGTACAGGCGGGGGCCAAGCTGATGGCCATCGACAAACACACCCGCGAGCTAGGCTGGGAGATCCGCATGGCCCCTTCCACCTACCGCACGGCGACTATTGGGGGGTTCATTGCCGGCGGTAGCGGCGGCATCGGCTCTGTGACCTACGGTCAACTGCTGGATCGGGGCAACATCTTAGGGCTGCGGGTGATTACAGTCGAAGAGGAGCCGCGGGCCCTGGAGCTGCGGGGAGACGACGTGTTTAAAGTCAGCCATGCCTGGGGCCTCAACGGGATCATCACCGAGGTGGAGATTCCCTTGGTGCCGGCCTATCCTTGGGCGGAGCTGGTGGTGGCCTTCCCGCCGGAGGGGGGGTTTATGCCCTGCGCCCACTTTGGCCAGGCTCTGGCCGAGGCAGATGGGATCCTGAAGAAACTCATCAGCCTGCACGCCTGGCCGATCCCTCGCTACTTCGTCCCCTTGCAGGACTACTTGCCCCAGGGATCCGCCGTGGCCCTCTTGATGGTGGCCGAGTACAGCCTAGAGCCGTTGCTGGAGCTCATTCGGGAGCATGGCGGCCAGGTGGTCTACAACAAAACGGCTCAGGAGGCCAGCAGGGGGATCTCGCTGGGGGAATTCTCTTGGAACCACACCACCCTGCACTGCCGCAGCGTGGATCCCAATTTGACCTATCTACAATCGATTTTTCCGCCCGATCGGGAGCTGAAGGTGGTGCAGCACCTGTACGAGCACTTTGGCGACGAAGTGCTGATGCACCTGGAGTGGATTCGCATCCGGGGGCAGGCTACCCCGGTCGGCCTGCAAATTGTGCGCTTTACAACGGAAGAACGCCTCAACGAGATCATGCGCTATCACGAGGCGCAGGGAGTCTTCATCGCCAATCCCCACACTTTCATCATCGAAGAGGGGGGTCGCAAAGTGATGGATCCGCGCCAGCTCCGTTTTAAGGAAGAAGTGGATCCCTATGGATTGCTTAACCCCGGCAAGATGCGCAGTTGGCAAGGGCGGGCTTCTGCTTGAAAGTGCTGAGAGGGCTTTATCCTCTAATATCCAGCGATCTCTGAGTTGCCTCTGCCAAAAGGAGAGGGGCTTGACAGTCAATCTTCTGCCAAGGCCAGCTCCAAAGCATAGGGACAAGTCTCCGGAAAGGCCGAGATATCCCCTCAAGCTGGGGCTATCTTCGAGGGCCAATTCAAGCTGAGTTCGCGCATCTGTGATGGCATCCAGCCAGCTCTCTGAGCGACGCTGAGGTTGATATTGCCACATGAACTACCCCACCGCATAGGCGGGTGGGGTTTCCTCACCCGCTTGACAGCAGAGCTTTTGTCTCTTCTTCTGCCCCAGTTGCTTCATCGTTCCCGTGTACCGGGTCTCTG
>NZ_JANSIQ010000035.1:0-2202 GCF_047502685.1 Synechococcus sp. OH20
GGGAGAGGGGCTGGGGGTGAGGGGATTCCTCAGGGAGAGGGGCTGGGGGTGAGGGGATTCCCCAGGGAGAGGGGCTGGGGGTGAGGGGATTCCCCAGGGAGAGGGGCTGGGGGTGGTCGCGTGAGCGGCGCGGAGCGTTTGGGCCGCTAGCGGCAAAGTGTCTTAATCGTATCTGGAACAACTATAATGGCCTGAATCGGTTATTTTTTTAAGCATCATGGTCAGTATCGAATTTTCTCCCGGCATTCCAGAAGTGCCCACCCAAGTACGGCTGCTGAAATCCAAAACCGGCAAGCGGGGATCCGCCATTTTTCGCTTTGAGGAGCTGAAGTCCGACACGCAAAACATCCTTGGCATGCGGATGATCGACGAAGAAGGGGAGCTGACCACCCGCAACATCAAAGCCAAGTTCCTAAACGGGGAATTCAAGGCCCTGGAAGTGATCTACGACATGGAAACAGAAGCCGAGTGGGAGCGCTTCCTGCGCTTTATGGAGCGCTTCTCGGCGGCCAACCAGATGGGCATTGCCTAGCTGCTGGATCCTCAGCTTTTGGCTTTTTTGCTCCCTTTGCCGGGCTGGACGGGAGCAGATCCCTGGGTCTTTTCAATCGAAGGCTGCTCCAGTGGGGGCCGTCGCTGGTGCCAGTCGGTGCTTTGCTCGTAGGCATAGGCCACCCGCAGCACCTTGCTCTCTTGCAGGGCGTTGCCCACGATTTGCAAGCCAATCGGCAGCCCATCGGCAAAGCCACAGGGCAGGCTCAGCCCCGGCAAGCCCGCCAGATTGACCGGGATCGTCATCAGGTCGCACAGGTACATGCTCAAGGGATCCTCCCGCTCGCCGCTTTTGAAAGCCGGCGTGGGGGTGGTAGGGCTGACCAACACATCCACCTTCTCGAAGGCCCGCAGAAAATCTTGCTTGATCAAGGTGCGCACCTTCTGGGCCTTGAGGTAGTAGGCATCGTAGTAGCCGGCAGAGAGGGCATAAGTGCCGATCATGATGCGCCGCTTCACCTCCGGCCCAAAGCCGCGGGCGCGGGTCTTGCCATACATAGCCAAGAGCGAGTCGGCAGGTTCCCGCAGGCCGTACTTGACGCCGTCGTAGCGGGCCAGATTGGAAGAAGCTTCCGAAGGAGCAATGATGTAGTAGGTGGCCAGGCCGTAGCGAAAGCTGGGGCAGTCGATCTCCAGGATCTCTGCCCCCAGCTCCTGCAGGTGTTGGATGGCCGCTTGCACAGCCGCGCGGGTCTCTTCCCCACACCCTTCCCCCAGCAGGTCGCGGATGACGCCAATCTTGAAGCCCTTGATATCGGGGATCAAAGCCTGGCTGTAGTCCGGGATCTCCACCCTAAGGCTGGTGGAGTCCATGGGGTCGTGGCCGGCAATCCCCTGCAGCAGCAGGGCCACATCCTCCACCGTGCGCCCAAACGGCCCCACCTGATCCAGAGAAGAGGCAAAGGCCACCAGCCCATAGCGGGAGACCAGCCCGTAGGTGGGCTTGAGGCCAACCACGCCACAGAAGGCCGCCGGCTGGCGGATGGATCCCCCCGTATCCGATCCCAAGGCCACCACCGCCTGGTCTGCCGCCACCGCCGCCGCCGACCCGCCTGAGGATCCCCCTGGCACCCGCATCAGATCCCAGGGGTTGGCGGTGCGCTGGAAGGCCGAGTTTTCCGTGGAGCTGCCCATGGCAAACTCGTCCAGGTTGGTCTTGCCCACCATCACCATGCCGGCTGCCGCCAGCCGCGCCGTCACCGTCGATTCATAGGGCGGCACAAACCCCTCCAGCATCCGAGAAGCGCAGGTGGTGCGGATCCCTTGGGTGCAGAGGTTATCTTTCACAGCCAACGGGATCCCGGCCAGCGGGCCAATCGCCTCCCCGGCGCGAATGCGGGCATCCACCGCCCTAGCCTGTTGCAGCGCCAGCTCCTCGGTAACAGTAATAAAGCTCTTAAGCTGCGGCTCCAGCCGGTGCAGGCGCTCCAGGTATTCGCGCGCGATCTCCTCAGCTGAGCGCTCTTTGCTCACCAACTGGCGGTGCAGAGCACGGATAACAGACATAGGCAAACTCGCAAGGAAGAGAAAGGCCGATCGAGCAACGTCAAAGTTCTCTCCAGATTAATCCAGCACGGATCCCTACTAACTCCCCTCTCCCTCAGGGAGAGGGGCCGGGGGTGAGGGGCTGCTCCCTCAGGGAGAGGGGCC
>NZ_JANSIQ010000036.1:0-36067 GCF_047502685.1 Synechococcus sp. OH20
GTTGGTTTGCTAAGTGTTGCTACTGTACCCCTTGATTACTTAACAGGCTGTATCTCTCTAATGATCTCTTGTTTCCAGATTTCCGGTCTAGGACTGACCTTGTAATGGCGAGCAACGTAAACACCCAATGAGAAACCAACAGCCACCCCAATTAATAAAACCAAAACGAAGTCCATTAGATTCGCTCCTGACCCCTGTTGTTACTTCTCGTTTAAGTTAACTAGGTTACTCGCTTGTTTCAAGATTCTCAGGCGAGGTGAGCGAATTTTCAAGAAGAGGCGTATCTTGTCCCGAAGAGCCGAGCAGGGATCCCAGCCAGCCCTGCTGGAGCGCTTTCTGGGTGGGAGTGAGTTGCGGCAACGCTTCGAGGGTGTAAACATCCGGGCGGGGTGGATCCAAGGGGATCCAGAAGTGTTTCAACTGATCGCCTTGAAAGACGCTCAGGCAGACGACCTGGTGGGGCTGGTAGGCCGCCAAGCGTTCTGACAAATTGGCAGCGCTTACCCGGAAGCCATCCAAGGCCACCAGCTCGTCGCCGGCCCAGATGCCTGCTTTTTGGGCCGGGGATCCCATCTCCACTGTGCTGATGCGGTTGCCTTCGCCGTTGAAGTTCAGGCCCAGATAGGGGGAAGGGTCAGGGCGGCTGAAGTGGGCCTTGAGGGTGAGGCCAAAAGGGTGGAGGTGAGCGTTGTAGTCCAGCTCTTCCGTACCTTCCACATAGGCGGCGAAAAAGCGGCCAAGATCGGCGCCGGCTGCCCGCTCAAAGGCTTCCCGCAAGTCTTGGTGGGTGTAGCCTTTCTCAAACCGGCCAAAGCGCTGCCACAAATCCTGCATGGCCGTGTCCAGGGATCCCTGGCCCCCCGAAAGGTGGCGAATGTGCAGATCCAGCAGCCAGCAGACCAAAGCGCCCTTGAGGTAATAGGAAACCTGGCTGTTGAGGCTATTTTCGTGGGGACGGTAGAGTTTGATCCAGGTGTCGAAACTGGATTCCCGCAGCGATTGCACGGCCCGACCCGGAGTACGCTGCAGCCGGCCAATTTGCTCGGCCAGGATCTGCAAAAAATCTTTGGCAGTGAGGATCCCTGCCCGCAGCAAGATGACATTTTCGTAGTAGCTGGTCGCCCCCTCGCAAAACCAGAGGCAGTCCACATAGTTTTCTTGGTTGTAGTCAATTTTCTCCAAAGCCAGAGGGCGCAGCCGCTTGACGTTCCAAGCATGGAAAAGCTCGTGGGCCAGCAGCGCCAAAAAGCGGCGGTAGGACTGGGGCCGACGCAGCTCCAGGCCAGAATAGTTGAGGGTGGTGCTGTACTTGTGCTCTAGGCCGCCAAATCCCCCTGCCGACAAATGCACAATAAACCAGTAGCGGTCGTAGGGCAGCCCGCCGAAAAACGCCGCAGTGGCCCGGACAATTTTCTCGGCATCGGTCACCGCTTGCTCCAAATCCAGAGTGCCCGCTCCCCAGACCACCAAGTAGTGGGGGATCCCTTCCACTGCAAACGACCGCAACTGGTGCAGCCCCACCTCCACCGGGCTATCCACCAGCTCGTCGTAGTCTGCCGCCACAAAAGACTGGCCGGAAGCAGGATCCTCAGAAGAAGACCTCAAAGGCCGCAAACTGGTGGCGATGCGCCAATCTGGCTTGGGAGGGATCACCGTCAAGGTGTAGGGTTCCCGCTCGCGACCGGGCACATAGAAAAAGAGCGCCGCCCCGTTGAAGTAGGCGTGGGTGAGATCCAAATGGTTGGTGCGCACCGTCAGCTCGTAGGCATAGACCCGATAGCGAACCTTCACAGCCGAACAGCCCGGCGGCTCGATCTCCCAAGTGTTCTTATCTACCTTCCGCCAGGCCAAAGGGATCCCTTGCTCCGTTGCCGCCTGAAACTCTTGCACATGGCGGGCATATTCCCGCACCAGGTAGGATCCCGGCGTCCACACCGGCAGCCGCAGTCGCAGAGGCACTTCTGGATCCACCTCTTGGATCTGTAGTTCCACCTCCAGCAGATGCTTGGCCGGCTCCGGCATCCGCACTGTGAAATGCTGGCGGCTCAGTTGAGAAGGTGCAGCAACAACAGCCTCCGGGATCCCCATAGGATTTTCCAGTCCACCACTTGCTTCCTACCACCCAGAGCTGGCAAGGCCCCAGTGACAATAGCCCTTATCCTACCCTTGGCTTGGGATCCCTTTGTGGAACAGAAACGAGACCTAAAAACGTAGCCCATGCTACAAAGATGCCTAGGCAGAACCTTCTACCTTAGGGTAAACCCGGCTATTGTTGCCGATTCTGGAGTCGATAGGGTTGCAACTCGGCCCAATGCTTCTAAATTGATCTTACATGGATTGATCTTAGGTATAAACTGACCTCAAAAGGTTGATGAGTATGGTGGTGGCCGTCGCAGAAAAATCTCTGATCACAGCCTTCAAGCAACTGGGAGGCCCTCACCATCCTCCGGTTATCGAAACGTTTGAACGTGGTAAGACCATCTTTTTCCCTGGGGATCCGGCGGAGCGGGTTTACTTTTTGGTGAAAGGAGCTGTCAAGCTCTCGCGGGTCTACGAAATGGGGGAAGAAATTACCGTTGCTCTTCTACGGGAAAACAGCATCTTCGGGGTGCTCTCCTTCATCACAGGGCAGCGCTCCGACCGCTTCTATCACGCGGTGGCCTTTACGCCTGCTGAGTTGCTCTCTCTGCCGATTGAGCAGGTGGAAAAATCCCTGCGGGAGAACGCCGAACTGGCCATGTTGCTGCTCAAGAGCTTGTCTTCCCGCATTTTGCAAACGGAGATGATGATCGAGACGCTGGCTCACCGCGATATGGGATCCCGTCTGGTTAGCTTTTTGCTGATCCTCTGCCGCGATTTCGGGGTGCCTGGCCCGGATGGGGTCACCATTGATCTCAAGCTGTCTCACCAGGCCATTGCCGAAGCCATTGGCTCGACCCGCGTCACCATCACCCGTCTGTTGGGAGAGCTGCGCAAGAAGAAGTACATTTCCATTTACAAGAAGAAGATCACTGTACACGACCCGATGCGGCTGAGCCACCGCTTTGTCTAGAGGGGATGGGGCCTAAACTCTGCCCCCCAAACCAGCCAATGCTCAATTCACCCCTGCAGCTCCGCAGAATCTTTGGGTTCTCTCTCTTAAAGTTTTCTGGAAGCTGACGGGATCCCGGTCAAGGATCTATTAGCCTGTGGGGGGATCTGGCTTTGGCCAGAGCTGTCTAGCCAATTGCTGAGGTGTAACTGTGGAAACGGCCATCGAGTGGATTACCGCCCATGAGATCCTCGACTCGCGAGGACGCCCCACCCTAGAAGCCCTGGTGGGCCTGGCCAACGGAGCAACGGGCTTGGCGCAGGTGCCCAGCGGCGCTTCGACCGGTACCTTTGAGGCCCACGAGCTGCGGGACGGGGATCCCAAGCGCTATGGAGGTAAGGGCGTGCTGAGGGCGGTGGAAAACATTCTTGGCCCCATCCAGTCGGAGCTGCGGGGAGAAGATGCCCTCAACCAAGCCCGCATCGACCAGTTGCTGATCGACCTGGACGGCACCCCCAACAAGTCCCGCCTGGGGGCCAACGCCATTTTGGCAGTTTCTCTGGCGACGGCCAAAGCGGCGGCGGAAGCGGTGAGCCTGCCTCTTTACAAATATCTGGGCGGGCCTTTTGCCAACTTGCTGCCGGTGCCGTTGATGAACGTGCTCAACGGCGGTGCCCACGCCGACAACAACGTGGACATCCAGGAGTTTATGCTGGTGCCCATTGGTGCGGCCAGCTTTCGCGAGGCGCTGCGCTACGGGGCCGAGGTGTTTGCGGTGCTGAAGACGGTGCTACAGCAGAAGGGGCTGTCCACCGGGGTGGGGGACGAAGGCGGATTTGCCCCCGATCTCCCCTCCAATGCGGCAGCTTTGGATCTGTTGCTGACGGCCATCGAACAGGCAGGCTACAGGCCGGGGGAAGATATCGCCTTGGCCCTGGACGTGGCCGCCAACGAGCTGCTGCAGGATGGGCAGTACCACTTCGAGGGCCAAGCCCGTAGCGCCGAGCAAATGGTCAATTACTACGAGCAACTGCTGGCCAACTATCCCATCCTTTCCATTGAAGATGGACTGGCGGAGGAAGACTGGGCCGGCTGGCAGGCCCTCACCACTCAACTGGGATCGCGGGTGCAACTGGTAGGGGACGACCTGTTCGTCACCAACCCAGCCCGGCTGCAGAAAGGCATCGACAGCGGCGCCGCCAATGCCATCTTGATCAAGCTCAACCAGATTGGCACGCTGACGGAGACGGTCTCGGCCATGCACCTGGCTAGCCAGGCAGGTTTTCGCTCTGTGATCAGCCACCGCTCCGGTGAGACAGAAGACACCACCATCGCCGACCTGGCGGTGGCCACCCGCGCCGGCCAGATCAAAACCGGATCCCTCTGCCGCAGCGAGCGCATTGCCAAATACAACCAACTGTTGCGCATCGAAGACGAGCTGGGGGAAGCGGCAGTCTATGCCGGCCGGGTGGGCCTGGGCCCTAAAGCTCGCTAACTCCCGTTCCATCCCTCCCCAGCACCTGCACCAAAAAGGCCCAGCGGTCGGCGGTCTCTTCAATGAGCTTGGTGGTGGGCTTGCCGGCCCCGTGGCCGGCTTTGGTGTCGATGCGAATGAGGATGGGCTGGGATCCCCCCTGTGCCGCCTGCAGGGCAGCAGCAAACTTGAAGCTGTGGGCCGGCACCACCCGGTCGTCGTGATCTGCTGTGGTGATCAGGGTGGCGGGATAGGCGGTGCCGGGCTTGAGGTTGTGCAGGGGGGAATAGGCGTAGAGGGCCTTGAATTCCTCGGGGTTGTCCGGGGATCCGTACTCCGAGACCCAGGCCCAGCCGATGGTGAACTTATGAAAGCGCAGCATGTCGAACACCCCCACAGCGGGCAGGGCCGCGGCAAACAGCTCCGGCCTTTGGGTCAGGCAGGCCCCCACCAAGAGGCCGCCGTTGCTGCCGCCGGCGATGGCCAGCTTCGAGGGGTTGGTGTAGCCATGGGCCATCAGCCACTCAGCCGCGGCGATGAAGTCGTCGAAGACCTTTTGCTTGTTGAGCTTGGTGCCCGCCTGGTGCCAGGCTTCCCCATATTCGCCGCCGCCACGCAAATTGGGCTGGGCGTAAACTCCCCCCATCTCCAGCCAGGCCACCAGGCCCACCGAGAAGCTGGGGGTCAGAGAGATGCCGAAGCCGCCATAGCCGTACAGCAGGGTGGGGTGATCCCCTGTCCGCGCTAGGCCACGGCGGTGGACAAGGAACATGGGAATGCGGGTGCCGTCTTTGCTGGCGTAGAACACCTGCTGCACCTCATAGGCCTGGGGATCGAAATCCACCTGCGGTTGGCGAAAGAGGGTGCTGCTGCCGGTGGTGAAGTCGTAGCGGTAGATGGTGGGCGGGGTGGTGAAGCTGGTGAAGGTGTAGAAGGTTTCGGTGTCGTAGCGCTTGCCGCCAAAGCCGCTGGCGGATCCCAGCCCCGGCAGAGGGATCTCCCCCTGGTAGGTGCCGTCTAAAGCAAAGGTCTTGATCTGGGTGTGGGCGTCTTTGAGGTAGAAGGCAACAAATTGATTGTGGATGAGGCTAACCCCTTGCAGGGTCTCCTCAGCCTCAGGGATCACCTCTTGCAGTTGCCCTGGGCTGTCCAGGTCAAGGGCCACCAGTCGCCGCCGCGGAGCCTGGAAGTCCGTCAGCAGCCAAAAGCGGGAGCCGTCGTTGCCGACAAAGCTGTACTCGGCCTGGAACTCGCAAATGAGCTCCACCACCGGCGAGTTGGGATCCCGTAGGTCTTTGTAGAAGAGGAGGTTTTTGGGATCCGTGCCCCGCCAGACGGAGATGATCAGGTAGTTGCCATCTTCGGTAACCCCGCCAGCAAAGCCCCACTCTTTTTGGTCGGGGCGGTGATAGATCAAGACATCTTCTGACTGGGGGGTGCCGAGGCGGTGGTAGTAGAGCTTTTGGAAGTAGTTGGCGCTTTCGTACTCGCTGCCGGGGGGTGGCTCGTCGTAGCGGCTGTAGAAAAATCCCTGCCCATCCCGTGTCCAGCTGGCCCCAGAGAACTTAATCCAGCGCAGGTGATCCGGCAGGTCTTCTCCGGTTTCGATGTCCCGCACCTTCCACTCCTGCCAGTCGGAGCCGGAGCGGGAGAGGCCATAGGCCAGGTAGCGCCCGTCGCGGCTGATGGCAATGCCTGAGAGGGCTACAGTGCCGTCTTCCGAAAACGTGTTGGGATCCAGCAAAACCCGGGCTTCGCCCTCCAGGCTTTCTTGCGTATAGAGAACACTCTGGTTTTGCAGGCCGTCGTTTTTGAAGTAGAAGTAGCGGCCGCCCTCTTTGAAGGGCTGGCTGTATTTTTCGTAGTTCCAAAGTTGGGTCAGGCGCTCCAGGAGCCGCTGCCGCGCCGGGATCCGCTGCAGATAGTCAAAAGTTAGCCGGTTTTGCGCCTCGATCCAGGCTCGCGTCTGCTCAGAATCCAGATCCTCCAGCCAGCGATAGGGATCCGGCACCGGCTGCCCATGGTAGACATCGACAACGGTGGGATCCGGATGGCTGGGCGGGTAGTTAAACATAGGGACGGAGCAGCAAAGGGTTAATTCCACTATGGCAGAGAAGCCCAAGACCTTGACCTGGCAGGCCTAGGGGGGCAAGCCCCGCTATAGTAGAAGCCAAGTTATAGAATGGGTTCCGTGCTTTCCCCTCCAGTTAGACGGATTGGCGCCTATCCCTGCGGCCAGGGCCACTACCGCTTCTCGGTGTGGGCGCCCTTGGTCGAACACGTGGAGCTAAAAGTCATCAGCCCCGTCCAACAGGTCATCCCTCTGGCCCAGGATGGGCAAGGCTACTGGCAGGGTGAAGTGGAGGGGATCCCACCGGGGCCAGTGGACTACCTCTACCGCCTGCACACCTCAGCGGGGGTGGTGGAGCGGCCGGATCCCGCTTCCCGCTGTCAGCCCCGCGGCGTCCATGGCCCTTCGCGGGTGGTGGATCCTCACTTCGACTGGCAGGATGAAGCCTGGAAGGGGATCCCGCTCTCCCAGTGGATCCTCTACGAGCTGCATGTAGGCACCTTTACCCCGGAGGGCACCTTTGCCGCCCTGATCCCCCGCCTGCCGCAACTGGTGGAGCTGGGGGTCAACGTGCTGGAGCTCATGCCGGTGGCCCAGTTTCCGGGGGAGCGCAACTGGGGCTATGACGGCGTCTATCCCTATGCCGTGCAGGTCAGCTATGGAGGAGCAGCGGGCCTGAAGGCGCTGGTCAATGCCTGCCACCAGCAGGGCCTGGCTGTCATTTTGGACGTGGTCTACAACCACCTGGGGCCGGAGGGGAACTACCTGCGGAACTTTGGCCCCTACTTTACCGACAAGTACTGCACCCCTTGGGGGGAGGCCCTCAACTTCGACGACCGCTATTCCGACGGCGTGCGGGAGTTTTTCCTGCAAAATGCCGAATACTGGCTAGAGGAGTTTCACCTGGACGGCCTGCGGCTGGACGCGGTGCATGCCATCTACGACTTCAGCGCCCACCCTTTTTTGCAGGAATTGGCAGAGCGGGTGGAGGCCCTGGAGGCGCGCACAGGCTGGCCCAGGGTTCTGGTAGCCGAAAGCGACCTCAACGACGTCCGCCTCATCACCCCCCGCGAGCAAGGGGGCTACGGCCTAGATGCCCAGTGGTGCGACGACTTCCATCACTCAGTTCACACCCTGCTTACCGGGGAAAAGACAGGCTACTACCAAGACTTCGGCCAATTGGAGCACCTGGCCAAGTCCTACCGCGAGAGCTACGTCTATTCTGGGCAGTACTCCCGCTACCGGGCCCGCCGCCACGGCAATTCCGCTCTCGCCAGGCCGGGCTCCCAGTTTGTAATCTGCATCCAAAACCACGACCAAGTGGGCAACCGCCGGCTGGGAGAGCGCCTCAGCCAGCTCACTTCCCTAGAGGGCCTGAAGTTGGCCGCCGCCGTCCTGCTGCTGGCTCCCATGCTGCCGCTGCTGTTTATGGGGGAAGAGTATGGGGAGGTGGCCCCGTTTCTCTACTTCATTAGCCACGGGGATCCCGACCTGGTGGAAGCGGTGCGCCAGGGACGGCGCCGCGAGTTCAGCGCCTTTGCCTGGCAAGGGGAGGTGCCGGATCCCCAGGCAGAGGAGACCTTCTTGCGCTCCAAGCTCAACTGGGAGCTGGGCACTGCTGGCCACCACCAGGTCTTGCGGCGGTGGTACCAAACCCTCATTCACCTGCGCAAGACCCTGCCGCCGCTGCAAAACCTGGAACGGAGTTCGGTGGGGGTGGAGCTGTTTGCTCCAACCGGCCTGGCGCTGCACCGCCAGCAGGGATCCCAAGCCGTTCTGGCCCTGTTTAACTTCAGCTCCGACCAAGCAGCCACCTACGCCCAATGGCCCAACGGCCAGTGGGAGAAGCTTCTAGATAGCGGCGACCAGGGATCCTCGGCAAAAAACCAAGGGGATCCCGTTGAGGTGCCGCCCTATGGAGTAGTGGTGTACGGCCAGTGATCCCGACCGCAGCCGTAGCGCCAGGCCTCGCGCCGCCGCTGCCAGAAGTAGTCTTGCGGGGCTGCTTCCAGGCGGTCGGCTAGCCTTTGCAAGAGCTCGTAGAGGCCGAGGGCGCCAAAGTGGCCCGCCCAGGCCACCAGCTCCGGCAACCCCAACCGGGGCAAAAGCGCGGCCACCAGGGCTGGATCTTGCCTCATCACCCCCCACAGCGCCTGGGCCAAGCCGCCAAACTGCACCACATCCTGCAAAAAGGGCTGCACCACCTGGGGGCCGGCGGCAACCATGGCCTCAAACACTCTGCTCAACAGGCGGTTAATGCTGTTGGGATCCCAGTTTTTCTCTCCCAAAGGAGGGATCATCGCCTTCTGAAAAAGCCAGGTTACCGCCAAATTAGGCTGGTAGGGCTGCAGCAGGGCCAGGGCCGCCTGCTCCAACTGCCGCTGCACCAGCGCCTCGTGGATCCCCTGCTGCAGGCGATCCAGATGGCGCAACATCGCCCCAAAGCCGCCAAAGCTCAAAGGCGACTGGCTGCCGCTGCTGTCGCCAACCGCCAAGAGGCGATCCCAGGGCAGTTGCAGCGGGCTGCGGCGGTAGGCGGGGAAAACACCACACAGCTTGCGCAGCCAGCGGATCTGGGCCAACTCGGCCCCCTGGTAGGCAGGGAGCAGCCGGCAGTAGTCCTGCCAAAGCCTCTCCAGACTGGGTCGGCGGGGATCCCGGTCGCAGTAGGTAAAGAGATAGGTGGTGCGGCCATCGCGGGCGGGGAAGGCCTCCCAAAAGGGCTGGTAGCCCTCCTGGGCGGGGGTAAAGCTGTAGAACAGATCCCCAGTGGGTTGCTCCGGCAGCCCCTGGGCGCAGGATCCCACCACCAGACAGACGCTGTCCGGCGGCTGCCCTTGACGGGCCTGGGCCAAGATGGGGGAGCGGTGCCCCATGGCATCCAGCAGCAGTTGGGCGCTGAGCTGGCCGGTGGTGGTTTGGATGCGGATCCCATCGGGGTGGACCGTGGCGCCCAGAAACCCGGTTTGCTCCCGCACCTGGCCCCCCCAGGCCAGAAAATGCTGCTTGAGGAACTCCAGCAAGCTGACCGGATCCACGCCCACGTTCAGCACCCCTTCCACCCACCAGGTGGGGCCCTCCCCAAAGCCAATGCGCCCCCTGGGGTAGTGGGTCACCTGCACCGCCTCCCACTCTGTCGAGGTGAGCAACTCCAGCTCTAACAACACCTGCAGCTCCTGCCGGGAGGTGTTCCACTCCTGCTCCCGCCCCCGCAGGCTCCCCCGCTCGATGAGGATCACCCGCCAGCCCCGCTGGGCCAAAGCCGCTCCCAAGAGGATCCCCAGGGTGCCGCCGGCAATCACCACATCGGCATCCCGGCTGCCCAGGCGCTCAGAACAGCGGTGCACCACCGCCGCGGGCAACGCCGTCTGCCCCTGGCGCAGGGATCCCCACCAGGCCTCCGAGGCGGGCAGAGCTTCAGGCGAAGAGATGAGTTCAGCCATGGCGGGAAGAACCGACAGAAGCGTTCCCTCTAGGCTAGACCAGCCCGCGGCTGTGGAGGCGACGGTGGATCAAAGCCAGCGTATCCACCTCGCCCACGTTGCCCGGAAACAGCACCACCGGCAAGTTGGGAAAGCGGGGGTGATCCGCCGGCGTGAGCACCATGGAGACCCCTGGGTAGATCTGCCCCAGCAGCCGCACTGCCGGCAGGTTGAGGCCGAGGCTGAGGGTGTCGTTGGAGGTGATGCCGCCCTTGCTGACCAGGTAGCCAATCCCCTCCGGCAGCCCCTGCACAATGGCCATCAACAAACGAGAAACCCTCTGCCCAAAGGCCAGGCGTGCCTCTGGGGTGGCACCGTCGAACCTCACTTCTTCTCGGCTGGTGTAGACCACCGGCGTCAGGCCCTGCTCGTAGGCGCGCTGGACTTGGCTCAAGATGGCCGGCAGCAGCTCCGCTTCCCGCCCCGGTTCCAACAGGCGCTTCACCTCCACTTCAATGCCCTGGATCCCTGGCTCCTGCAACAGGCGGGCCAACTGCTGGCTGGACTTTTGCACATGGGATCCCACGATCACCACCCCTGGCCGGTCGGAGCGGACAAACTGCCCCATTTGCTCTGGCGGAACCGGCTGCGGCGGCAACTGGGCTAGAGCCGTCAAGAGGCTGGCGGCGCTGCGAAACAAAAAGCGCTTCCCCTGCTCCAGAGCCGCCCAAACATCCTGGGCAAAACGATCCAGATCCGCTTGGGTTTCTCCATCCACCACACAGCAGACATTCCCCTCTAGACCCAAAAGCTGCTCCAGACAGCCGGCGCGGATCTGCTCCAGCGTCAATCGCACCACCTGCTCAGCCTGGATCCGCCCCTGGGTTTTTTCCTGCACATAGTCGGGCAAATAGCTGTGGTGGTAGCCGAACACCGCATCGCGGGCAAACTCCGTTTCATGCACGGGCACCCAGCGGCCCTCCACCCGCAGGTAGTGGACGCTGTCGCGGGTGATGCGCCCTCCCTCAAAAAAAGCCGGCACCAGAAAATGGGCATCAAAAGGCCCCAGCTCCGCCGCCATGACATCGGTTTCCAAGGGGTAGTGCCCGCGCAGCGTCGAGTCGGAGCGGCTGACAAAGAGGGCCCGCTCCCACCCCAGCTCCCCCATGGCCTGCTTGAGGGCCCGGCAGACCGACCGTGTCACCTCGGCAGCCTTGGCCGGCGGCAGGGATCGCGTGTTGGTGAGAATGAAGCGAATTGGCGAGCCATCCTGCAGGCCCAGCTTGAGCGTTTCCGCATCCCAGCGGGTCAGCAGCAGGCAACTGTGCACGGTCTGGGATCCGGTGGGATCATCATCCAGCACGACAATGGGGGGACGAGTCATCGGAGTATCTCAATCCAGAACGACAGCATAGCCCCAAGCCTCCAGGCGGAGACAACCTCGCAACACCCCACCCGCTTGCACCCCCTCCTTATCATCCTCTCCCAAATTGGCCGCTCCCTCGATCCCCATCCTGTTTTTTCTCTTGATTCGAGAGAAGTTTGCCATGATTGAGATCTACCGGTGCAATCGACTGGCTTCGGGGGCCGCCAACAGTGGCAGCCACTCCCTCCCACCTACATCCATGGGGAAAAAGCCATGGGGCAAGCTGAGCTGCAACTTCAGATCAAGCGGATTCAGCAGGACGTGCTGCGCATGGGGGCGCTGGTGGAAAAATCGGTGGTCTTGGCCCAGCAGGCCCTGTTTGAACAGAACTTGGCCGCTGCCGAACAGGCCATCTCCCAAGACAAGCAAATTGACCGTTTTTATCGTCAAATCGAGAAAGATTGTATTAGCTTGATCGCCTTGCGCTCGCCGGTGGCACAAGATCTGCGCTGGATCAGCGCCCTGATGCAACTGGTGCGGGATCTGGAGCGGATTGGCGACTACGCCAAAGACTTGGCCGAAGTGGCCTTGCGCTTGGCTTTCTACCCGCCGCCGCCGGAGCTGAGGCACATTCGCGTGATGATGCAGCGCTGCCAGAAAATGCTCAGCCATAGCCTGGCGGCCCTGACGGAGTTGGATGCCGAGCTGGGCCGACAACTGAAGCGGGAAGACGACGCCGTTGATGAAGACTACACCAACCTTTACAATACGTTGGCGCAACAGTCGGACATCAGGGGATCGATCGAGCCTATCCTGTTGATGTTGCTGGCGATCCGCTACCTAGAACGTCTGGCCGACCACAGCACCAACATCGGTCAGCGGGTGGCTTTTATCGTCACCGGCCACCGAGATTAACGCCAACGGGTTGAGTCTTGCCCTGTCTTAACCCCCCTTCTTCCCTCCTCCTTTCCCTGACACCCAAAATGGACTTCTCTCGGATTTTTCAGCATTTTCTCTCTCAGGAACAATGGACCGACAAAGACACACTTCTTGCTCTCTTGCCATCCCCTGATCCAGAAGCGCAGGAAATGCTTGAGATTGCCCTCGATGGTCTGGTGCGGGCAGGGTTTCTCGAACGCACAGGGGATCCGCCTCGCTATCGGCGTAGGCCGGATGAATCCCTGGTGGTGGGGCGCTTGCGCTGTTCCAGCAAGGGCTTTTGCTTCGCCATCCGGGATGAGCCGGGGGCGGAGGATGTGTACATCCACGGCAGCAACCTCAGCGGCGCTTGGAACGGCGACCAAGTGATAGCCCGGATCACCAAAGAGGGCAATCGCCGCCGCAGCCCGGAGGGAGAGGTGGTGGCCGTCATGGAGCGGGCCAACCCTACGCTGGTGGGCCGCCTCAAACAGACGGAACAGGACTTTCGGGTGGTGCCTTTGGATGACCGGCTGCTGTTCGAGCTGGCCTTGACGGAGGGATCCCCTGCCGAGCTGGCGGAAGGTCGGGTGGCCTATGTGGAAGTGGAGCGCTATCCGCTGGGAGATTTGCCCCCCGTGGGCACGATTCGCAAGATCTTGGGCGACGGCCCGGAGGCCTCCATCGATGCAGATCTGGTTTGTTGCAAGTACGACCTGCCGCAGGAGTTTCCCCCGGCGGTGCTAGAAGCCGCGGCCGCCCTGCCCAAAAAGCTGAGCCGCTCCGACCAAAAGAGCCGTCGCGATCTGCGCGATTGGTTTTGCATCACTTTAGAACCCTTGGATCTGCAGCACCCCCACGGCCTCGAGCCCAACGTGGCCGTCTCCCTGCAGCGGCAGGAAGAGGACAACTGGCTGCTGGGGATCCACATTGCCGACGTGGCCCACTGGCTGGATCCTGAGCATCCTCTGGAGCAAGAAGCTCAGCAGCGGACGGCCACCGTTTACCTCGACACGAGGGTGTTGCCTCTTTTTCCGCCGGAAGTGCACAGCCGCCTGGCTCTGTTGCCGCAGCAGGAGCGCTTGGCCTATTCGTTGCTGTTAACCATCGACCCAGAGGGGGTGGTACAAAGCTTCGAGATCCATCCCAGCCTGGTGCAGTCGCGGGCTCACCTCTCCTATGGCCAGGTGCAGGCCCTCTTGGCCACCGCTGCGGATCTGGGCCCTGAGGAGGAGGTGCCAGAATTGATGGCCCTGCTGCAAAACCTGCTCCGCCTCAGCCAAATCCTGCGGGTCAAACGTCACCAAGCGGGCGGCTTTGACCTGCCCCTGTTGGATTTGCTCACCCCCCACTCCGCTGACGAGAGCGGCTACGGCCCCCTTTTGATCAGCGATCGCCTCGGCGCCCACGCTCTGATGACCGAGGTGCTGCTGCTGGCCAACCAAACCTTGGGCCACCATTTGCGCCAATTGGGGATCCCTTCCTTGGCCCGCGTGCAGTCCGCCCCCACTGCCGAGGCCCTGCAGAACTTTTTGCGCCTGGCCAACGCCATGAAGCTGGATCTGAATTTGCAGGATCCAGAAGCCGTGACCTTGGCCGATTGGCAGCGGATCTGTGTCCGCATCACCGCCCCCGATGTGTTGGCCGCAGGGACTAGCCCAGCCTTGGTGGCCCAGTTGTTGGCCACTTTGCCCCCCGTCGAGTATTGCCTGCAGCCTCTGCAGGAGCCCCTCGGCCATTTTGGCTTGGGCCTTAAAGAACCCTACGCCACCTTTACGGCCCCTTTACGCCGCTATGCCGATTTGCTGAATTTGCGTGCTTTGCACCTGGCCTTGAGCAAAGGACGGGATCGCCGCAGCCCGCGCTCCAAAACCGTGGTGGATCTGCACGGCCCCGGCGGCTACGGCCAGATCGACTGGCAGGTGTTGCCACCCAAGCTGCAGGAGGAATGGCAGGCCTTTCTCCAGGCGCAACTGCCCAAAATCCAGGCGGGGCACCGGATCCGGCAGCACGCAGAACGGGAGCTGATGGGCCTGAAGCGCTCTGAGTTCATGCAAAAACATCTGGGGGAGGTGTTCCCCGGCCTGATCATCGGCGTCCAGAACTACGGCTTTTTTGTGCAGGTGGATCCCATCTTGGCGGAAGGGTTGGTGCGGGTCAGCACCCTGAAAAACGATTGGTACGAGTACCGCAGCCGCCAGCAGGCCCTGGTAGGGCGCAAGAGCCGGCGCCAGTTCCGTCTGGGGGATCGAGTGGAAGTGCAGATTAAAAACGTCGATTACTACCGCCAGCAAATTGATTTGGCAGTGATCGGCGAGGGCCGCCCCTGCGAAGAAGAGGAATAAGGCGGGGATCCCTCCATCGATCGAGGGCAAAGGGGGCGGTTGTTGCGAACTCTGGCGCGGCCAAAATGGGCGATACCTGAATTATCAGGATCCCTTTTCCCAAGCGGGGGCCGAGATGGCCGCTTCCCCTGCTGTCTTCCTATACACTGTAGTAAAAAACCTGCTGAACTTCTATGCAGCCCACCAATCCCAACCAATTTACCGAGAAAGCCTGGAGCGCCATTGTCCAATCCCAGGATGTAGCCCGGCGGCACCAGCAGCAGCAACTGGAAACCGAGCATTTGCTCATCTCCCTTCTCGATCAAGAAGGGGGTCTCACCCAGACCATTTTGCAGCGGGCCGGCCTCGATCCAAGGCTGGTGCGGGACAAGGTGGAAAGCTTTATCAACCAGCAGCCCAAGCTGGCGCGGGTGGATCAGCTCTACCTGGGCCGCGGCCTGGAGACCACGCTGGATCGGGCTGAAGAGTTTCGCAAAGAATACGAAGACGACTTCATTTCGGTAGAGCACTTGCTTTTGGGAGCCCTGGACGACGAGCGGGTGGGCAAGCGGGTTTTAGCACCCCTGGGTTTGACCGTCGAGCGCCTCAAACCCGTTATCCAACAAGTGCGGGGCAAACAGCGGGTTACCGACAAAAACCCTGAGTCCCGCTACGAGGCCCTGGAGCGCTATGGCCGCGACTTGACCAAGGCCGCCCGCGAAGGGAAGCTGGATCCGGTGATCGGGCGGGACGACGAGATCCGCCGCGTCGTTCAGGTGCTCTCCCGCCGCACCAAAAACAACCCGGTGCTCATCGGCGAACCCGGCGTGGGGAAAACCGCCATTGTCGAAGGTCTCGCTCAACGCATCAACCGGGGAGATGTGCCGGAGTCGTTGAAAAACCGGCGCGTCATTGCTCTAGATATGGGCTCCTTGATTGCTGGCGCCAAGTACCGCGGTGAGTTTGAAGACCGCCTCAAAGCTGTGCTCAAGGAGGTTACCGAATCGGAAGGGCAGATCATCCTCTTCATCGACGAGCTGCACACCGTGGTCGGGGCGGGGGCTGCCGAGGGGGCGATGGATGCCGGCAACCTGCTCAAGCCGATGCTGGCCCGGGGCGAATTGCGCTGCATTGGCGCCACCACCCTGGATGAGTACCGCAAACACATCGAAAAAGACGCCGCCCTGGAGCGCCGCTTCCAGCCGGTGTATGTGGATCAGCCCTCCGTAGAAGACACCATCTCCATCCTGCGCGGACTCAAAGAGCGCTACGAGCTGCACCACGGGGTCAAGATCAGCGACTCGGCCTTGGTGGCGGCAGCCGTTCTCTCCAACCGCTACATCTCCGAGCGCTTTTTGCCCGACAAGGCCATCGACCTGGTGGACGAAGCGGCGGCCAAGCTCAAGATGGAGATCACCTCCAAACCCGTCGAATTGGATGAAATCGACCGGCGCATCATGCAACTGCAGATGGAGGAGCTCTCCCTCAAGAAGGAAGACGACCTCGCCTCCAAAGATCGCCTGGGCAAAATCGAGCAGGAGCTGGCCAACCTGATGGAGCGACAGCGGGAGCTCAATGCTCGTTGGCAGATGGAAAAAGAGGCCATCGAGCGGCTGCAAAACCTCAAAGCCGAGCGGGATGCCGTCAAGCTGCAGATTGAACAGGCAGAACAAAAATATGACCTCAACCGCGCTGCCGAGCTCAAATACGGCAAGCTGATGGAGCTGGAGCGGCAGATCCAAGAGCAGGAGGCCCACCTGGCCAAGCTGCAGGCCAACGGTGAGCCCTTGCTGCGGGAGCAGGTGACGCCCGAAGACATTGCCGAGATCGTCTCCCGCTGGACCGGGATCCCGGTCACCAGCTTGATGGAGTCGGAAAAGCAAAAGCTGCTGCGCCTGGAAGCCCACTTGCACCAGCGGGTGGTGGGCCAGGACGAAGCGGTAGCCGCCGTAGCCGCTGCCATTCGGCGGGCCCGGGCCGGCCTCAAGGATCCCAACCGACCCATCGGCTCGTTCCTGTTCATGGGGCCCACCGGCGTCGGGAAGACCGAGCTGGCTCGCGCCTTGGCGGAGTTCCTCTTCGACACCTCCGAGGCGATGGTGCGCATCGACATGTCCGAGTACATGGAGAAGCACTCTGTCTCCCGCTTGATTGGGGCTCCGCCGGGCTATGTGGGCTACGAAGAAGGGGGGCAGCTCTCGGAAGCGGTGCGGCGCCGTCCCTACTCGGTGGTGCTCTTTGACGAGGTGGAGAAAGCTCACCCCGATGTCTTCAACATCCTGCTGCAGGTGCTGGACGATGGCCGCATCACCGACTCCCAGGGGCGGACGGTGGACTTCAAGAACACCATCATCATCATGACCAGCAACATCGGCAGCGAGCTGATTCTGGAAATCGGGGGCGATGAGAGCCGCTACGAGGAGATGAAAACTCAGGTGCTGGCCATGCTGCGGCACCACTTCCGGCCGGAGTTCCTCAACCGCGTGGATGAACTCATCATCTTCCACGCCCTCACCAAAGCGCAGATTCGCCAGATCGTCAGCCTGCAGATGCGGCGGGTGGAGCAGTTGCTGGGGGATCAGCAGATTGAGATTGTCCTCACCGAAGAGGCCAAGGACTACCTGGCCGAGCTGGGCTACGATCCCGTGTTTGGGGCCCGACCCCTCAAGCGGGTCATCCAGCGGGAGATCGAAAACCCCCTCGCCACCAAGCTGCTGGAAAACGAGTTCCTGCCCGGCGACCGCATCCTGGTGGATGTGGCCAACGAACGGCTGGTCTTCCGCAAGATTGGCTCTCAGCCCAGCCAAGAGCCGCCTGCTGCCGTAGCCGTCAGCTAAGTTGGTTAGAGGCTGATTACCTGGTCAGGTGGGTTGTCTTTTAAGGCCGCGTAGAGGTCGGGGAAGCAGCCCACCTGCACGCCTTTGACCACATTCTTGGGAACACAATAGCCCGGCTCCTTGCGCCCCTGGCACTTTGAGTCGCACCACTTGGGTTCCCCTTCCGCCAGGTTGCGCTCCAGGGCGCACAGGTCACACATCATCAGCAAAATCTTTTGCGCTTCGGCAATCTTGGCCAGGCGCTCGCCAATGGGATCCCCCTGCCGCAAGACAAAGCAGTTGTCGTCAAAAAAGAACATGCCCACCACTTCCGCGCCGTGTACCCCCGCTTCTAGCTGCGGCAGGATCATCTGGCCCAGCTTGTAGGTGCCGCCGCGAGGAGTGATGAAGACGTAGGCAACTTTCATGGCCGCTCCTTAGGTGTTTTCCAACTTGATTATCATCGATTATCGCTTTCAAAGTAGCACAGCTTACTGAAAGGGCGTAAGACACTCCCCAAGCATTCCTCACCCCCAGCCCCTCTCCCAGCCCTCACCCCCAGCCCCTCTCCCAGAGGGAGAGGGGAGTTAGAGCGGCGCGTTCGCGACAGCGTTGCGTAGCAATAACGACGTAACGAACCGTTTCATTGCTATTTGAAATGACTATAAGACTATAAACTGAGATGGGATCTGGAGCTCTGCTCCTCTTGCCTAGGCAGGGAGAAGCCGAAGCAGCTCAGTGTTCAACCGCCATCTTGAAAGGTTTGAACAGGTGCAACCTCGAAGGGGATCCCCCTAGCGCCGAAAGGTTAGCGCCTGGCCGCGCACCGAGGGATCCACCTGACCGTTTTGAAAGGCGATCTGCCCGCCCACAATTGTGAGCAGCGGCCAGCCCACCAGCTCCCAGCCCTCAAACGGGCTCCAGCCGCATTTGGTGAGCAGCTCTTCCCGGCGCACCGGCTGAGGCGTGTGGCGATCCACCAATACCAGATCGGCATCGTAGCCCACCTGCAGCCGCCCCTTGTTGGGGATCCCGTAGAGGCGGGCCGGCGCCTCACACATCCACTGCACCACCTGGCGCAGGGTACAGCGGCCCTGCTGGGCTGCGGTCAGCATCAGGGGCAAGGCCGTCTCCACACCGGGCATGCCAGAGGGGGAGTGGGGGTAGGGCTGGGCCTTTTCGGCCAGGGTGTGGGGGGCATGGTCGGTGGCGATGCAATCAAGGATGCCGTCGTGTAGCCCCTGCCAGAGCTGGTTCAGGTTAGCCGGATCCCGCAGCGGCGGGTTCATCTGGACGAGGGATCCCAGGCGGGCGTAGTCGGCGGTGCTGAGCAGCAGGTGCTGAGGGGTGACCTCGGCGCTAACCCAGGCGGGTTTGTGCTGGCGCAGCAGCTCCACCTCCAGGCCGGTGGAGAGGTGCAAAATGTGCAGGCGGTGGCGGTAGCGGGTGGCCAAGTCCAAAGCCCGTTGCGAGGCAATCAGCGCGGCTTCTTCATCCTGAATCAGGGAGTGAACCGCCACATCTGTACGTTCGGCAAAGAGGGCCCGCCGGGCTTGAATCCGCGAGTGATCTTCAGCGTGGACGGCGATAACAAAATTGGGATCCGTCTCGGCAAAGATCCGCTCTAATGCCGCTTGGTCATCCACCAGCAAGGGGCCATGCATGGATCCCATGAAGATCTTGATGCCGCAAGCCCCTTGCACTGTTTGCAGCTCTTTAAGGTTATCGGCGGTGGCTCCGATGAAAAAGCCGTAGTTGACCACGCACTTGCTGGCGGCCCGGGCCAACTTGTCATCCAGCGTTGCCTGGTCGATCGTCAGCGGATCCGTATTGGGCATCTCCAGAAAGCTGGTTACCCCACCGCGAGCGCAGGCCCAGGATCCCGTCTGTAGGTCTTCTTTGTGCTCCCGGCCCGGCTCGCGAAAGTGAACCTGGGGGTCGATCACCCCCGGCATGAGGGTATGGCCCTCCGCGTCGATAACCCTAGCCACCCTTTCTGCCGAGAGATTCTGGCCGATTTGGGCAATGCGCCCCTCCCGCACCAGCACATCTCCCAGCCAGGGATCCCCTTCCGGCACCAATAGCTCCGCATTGCGGATCAGCAGACTGTCAGACAAAGCGCCTCCAAGACAACGCCAATTTCCCAGTCAGAATATTCAATCAAAATACCTTATCAAAATACCTTAGAAGACTGGCCGCCAATCCGGCACCTCACTTCCGACTCAGCGCTGGCGCGACAGCGCAAAAGGGCCTTGACTTGACATCCCCTCCACGGCTGCGGCTGGCTTCCAGGCAAAGGTCTAGACGGCTCTTTCTGGTAATCTAAGTTGGGGGTTTAAGATCGGTAGGTGTTGCCCAGCATCCCTTGCTCCATTCTCTCTTTGTCTGGGGCTGTAGCTCAGATGGATAGAGCAAGCGCCTCCTAAGCGCTAGGCCGGCGGTTCAAGTCCGCCCAGTCCCGTTGTGTGAAATCTTCAGAGTTTCACCGATAGAGGTTGCAGGAGTTGTGCAGGTCGTAGCCAGAAGCCAAAACCTCTTGCTGGCGATCCCCAAGGCCGATGTCACAGCGCAGAAGCTCCCCACCAGCACTCACATGGGTATGAGCCTCAGTCATCCAACGCATGCCGGTCACGCCAGGAGCAGGAGGAACCACTTCAGGAAGACGATAGTTGTAGGCTGGCCAGGGGTCTTGCAAATAGCGATCCCCGTGAACCCCACCGAATTCGATATCGGTGTAGCCGGAGGGATAAACCGTAAAGTCCATGCGGAAAACTTCTGAAGCACGGCCAACGGTCGCCAAAGCTGCTTGGGCTTCAGCAACTCTGGAGCGACGAATCTGATTGAGCAGATTGGGAATAGCCACAGCGGAGAGAATACCAACAATTACGATGACCACCAGCAACTCGATCAACGTCATGCCGTGGGGGGCTGCAGTGGTCGGGCGGAAGAGCATCCTCTTCAGATAGGCTTCATGAGAGGAAAGTCGGCTCATGGCAGTATCCACTCCACCTTCGCAGAACTCAGGTATCCAGATACACGCAATTTAGGCCAGCATTCAGGTCTTATTCTTGGTCTCAGGTTACCCTTCGCAGACGCAAAACTTTCCTCGCCAAATCATGCGAACTCCTGAAGCCGCGCCGGCGTTGGGCTGGGATTCAGATGGATCGCAAGGCCGCCTGTAGCAGGGTTTTTTGGGAGCCGGTTTGAAAGCCCTGAGCGCGGATGTGGCGTCCCTGCAGGTTAGGCAGACACTATCGGCTCTGGAGGGCATTGGGACAAGCGAACGTTACAACTTTTTTCAGTGTTATCCACTACAGCTCATGTAGATCCATCTCTTGCGTGGGAAAGAGCCCGCCTGGCTACGGAACTCCTATGAAAGAGGAGCTCCGCCCACGCCAGCACAGAAATAGCCAGAAAACCACAAAGCCTTCCTACCATAGGGTTTGCCCAGCCAGAAATGCCAAACCGCCCCCGAGGGATCCGTGGGGGGGTCGGTCTGCAGCGGGTGGCGCAGACGGAACAGGGCCTCAAAGAGCTGAATAATCTGCAGATGGGGGAGCTTCACCTCGGTTCCAGCCTCACCATCGGCAACTACTGGCTGCCCTACCGCCTCAGCCTCTACCAGCAGCGCTACCCCGGCATTCAGATCCGCTGCACGCTGGCCAACACAGAGGCCATTGCCGAGGGTTTGCTACAGGGCAAGTTCAATCTGGGCCTGGTGGAGGGCGTTATCCGACCTGAGGATCGACCTCACCTGGAACAGCACGTCATCGATTGGGATCGCCTCTGCCTCATTGTCGGCAGAGGACATCCTTGGTATGGTCGGCCAAACATCGAGATCTCAGATCTGGTGGAAACCGACTGGATCATGAGGGAGCCGGGATCCGGCACCCAGCAGCGTTTTGAAGCTGCCCTGGCCTGCTGGGGGATCCCTGTCGAGCGGCTATCGGTCATCTTGCGCCTGCAAAGTGGGGAAATGGTCAAGGCCCAGGTCAGTCAGGGATCCGCAGCTGGCGCCATCTCGGAATTGATGATCCGCAACGAAGTGCGCCTGGGGGATCTGCGGGCAGTGCCCCTGGCCGCCGGATCAGATGCTCTGCGACGCCCCTTTCTGCTGCTCAAGCATCGCCAACGCCACCTCTCGCGCGCCGCCCAGGCTTTTGAGAACATGATCCGCCTCCTAGATTTGGGGAACTCGCCCGACGATCAACTTCCATCGACCTAGCCAGACATCGGGCTGGCCAAACAACAGCCCAGCGCCCTTCGGGCCCCCGTCTCTGGACTGGTCGTACAGTCCAACACCGACGTTCGATAAGTCTTCTGGGCTTTATCAGTGCCCCGGTAGTCCGGTGCAATCCACCGAGATCCGGGGATTAAGACATAAGGGCTGGGGCAGGATCCCCTCTGACCCATTTCCTCGGATCTCGGCCAGGGATCCCTATACTGGGGTAGAAGCACTGGAAGGCACCGGAACGGCAAGGGTAGCATTAGGTCAGACTGCTAGAGGGGGAAACAACCGATGGGATTGTTCGATCGGGTCAGCCGAATCATCAGATCCAATATCAACGCGCTGGTCAGCAGCGCCGAAGATCCGGAGAAAATCCTGAACCAAACCATTCAGGACATGTCGGAGGATCACTACCAAATGCGGCAAGCGGTTGCCCAGGCCATTGCTGCCCAGAAGCGGATCGAGCGGCAGTATGAGCAAGCGCAGCAGAACGTTGACGAGTGGCAAAGACGGGCCGAGTTGGCCCTGCGCAACAACAACGAAGCCCTGGCCCGCGAAGCGCTGGTGCGCAAGAAAACCTTTGCCGAAACTGCCCAGAGCCTGAAGCGGCAGTTGGATGAGCAGACCAAGCAGGTGGAGGTCTTAAAGGCCAACATGACCAAGCTGGAGAGCAAAATCGCCGAGGCCAAGACCAAGAAAGATATGCTCATCGCCCGGGCCCGCGCTGCCAAGGCTTCTCAACAAATTAACCAGGTCATCGGACGGGTGGACGCCACCAGTGCCTTCGCGGCTTTCGAGCGCATGGAGGAGAAGGTGAACTCCCTGGAAGCTCAGTCGGCGGCGGTGGCGGAGCTGGCGGTGGACAACTTGGAGAACCAGTTTGCCGCTTTGGAAGCAGGTGGGTCGGATGTCGATCACGAGCTGATGATGCTGAAAGCGGCGATGCAGGGCCAATTGCCCGCCGGAGAGCGGAAAGTTTTGCCGCAAGCCCAATCTGCTGCCTCGGCTGAAAGCGAGGTAGATGCGGAGTTGGAAAATCTGCGCCGCGAAATCGACCAGCTTTGAACAACGGGAGGCCGTGTCTGCCTGAGTTCCTGGGGCATGTTTCCTCTTGGCTTAGGTGGGTTGGGGTGTCCTTACCGGGGGGACACAGAGTGGTAAGCTAGCCCAGAAGAGCTCTCGGCCTGCTTCTGGCAGGGGGGGAGCTTGGGTTAAGGTAGCCTTCCTGCGTTTTTGCGAGAGAACCAACAGCGATGACAACAGCGAGTATCAAGCCTCTTTTAGATGCCAAGCAACTGTTGCAGGCTTATGCGTCTGGCCAGCGGGATTTCTCTGGCTCCAACTTGAGCGGAGCCCAGTTGAGCGGTGCGAACTTGAGGGGCATCATTCTGCGGGATGCCGATTTGAGTGGGGCGGATCTGCGCGAGGCGGATTTGGCAGGGGCGGATCTCTCCGGAGCCGACCTGCGCGGAGCCAAGCTGCGACGGGTGAACCTAATCGGAGCTAAGTTGGTGAAGGCGGATCTGCGGGGGGCCAACCTCTACCGGGCTAAGTTGCTCAGGGCTGACCTTAGCGAAGCAGAGCTGAACCGGGCCGATCTGCGCATTGGCGCCGATCTGCGCGGAGCCATCATCACCAACACCCACTTCCGTGGCGCCCTTTACGACGAGTACACGAAGTTCCCGGATGGCTTTAACCCGACCGAGATGGGCATGTAGGCTTTCTAGGGAACCAGCTCCTGCCACAGTTGGGTAACGCCTTCGGCAGCTGCTACAAAGGGCGGGTTGTGCAGCTCCGGTTTGTTGTAGCGCAAGGGATCCCCTTGCAAGTTCGTGACACTTCCCCCCGCCTGCTCGACGATACAGTGGGCGGCGGCGGTATCCCATTCCAGGGTGGGGCCAAAGCGGGGGTAGAGATGGGCGGATCCCTCGGCCACCAGGCAAAACTTGAGGGCGCTACCCACAGACTTGACTTCGAGAGAACCGTAGCGCCGTCGCAGCCGCTCCAGGAATTGCTCCGTCTCCGGGCTGCGGTGGGAACGGCTGACCACCACCTGCAGAGGAGCCTGGGCGGGGGGGCGGGCCCGGATGGGCTCTTTGCCTTTGTAGGCCCCCAGCCCTTGCGCTGCCCTGTAGGTAAGGCCGAGAGCCGGGGCATGGACGACGCCTAAGATGGGGATCCCCGCCTCGACGAGGGCGATGTTGACCGTGAACTGGCCGTTGCGCCCGATAAACTCGCGCGTGCCATCTAGGGGATCCACCAGCCAGAACTGCCGCCACTGTTGCCGCTCCGAATAGGGGATCCCGCCGCATTCTTCCGACAGCACGGGGATCCCCGGAGTTAGATCTTGCAGGCCCTGCAGGATCAGGTGGTGGGCGGCCAGATCTGCTTCAGTGAGGGGGGAGAAGTCGGTCTTATCCCTGACCTGGATCTGATCTTGCCGATAGATCTCCAAAATGGCTTGCCCGGCTGTTTCCGAAAGGCGGCTGACACGGGGCAAGAGATCGGCCAGATCCTGCATGGGCAACCCCCCAAGATTTAGCAGCGCACCGGAATGCCGTGGGCGGCCAAATCGGCTTTGATCTGGGCAATCGTCAACTGGCCGTAGTGCAACAGAGAAGCCAACAGGGCTGCCTCTGCCCCCCCCTCCTGCAGAGCTTGGCGGATGTGGGCACAGTCTCCCGCCCCCCCTGAGGCGATCACCGGTACCGCCACCGCCTCGGCCACGCGGCGGGTCAGCTCCAGGTCGTAGCCCGCTTGGGTGCCGTCGGCGTCCATGCTGGTGAGCAAGATCTCCCCTGCCCCTCGCTCGGCCACGGTTTTGGCCCACTCCACCACGTCCAGCCCCGTCGGCTCCCTCCCCCCGCGCACGTACACTTCCCATCCCCCTGGTTTGGCGCGGGCGTCGATAGCCACCACGATGCACTGGGATCCAAACTGACGGCTGGCCTGGGTGACCAGATCCGGATCCCGGACTGCCGCCGAGTTGAGGCTTACCTTGTCGGCCCCGGCCCGCAGCAGTTGCCGGATCCCTTCCACATCGCGGATCCCACCTCCCACCGTGAGGGGGATGAACACCTGCTCCGCCGTGCGCTGCACCACCTCCAGCAAAATCTCCCGCTCCTCGTGGGTAGCGGTGATGTCCAGAAAGACCAGCTCGTCCGCCCCCGCCCGATCATAAGCCTGGGCCAGCTCCACCGGATCCCCGGCATCGCGCAACTGCACAAACTGGATCCCTTTGACCACCCGCCCCGCCGCCACATCCAGACAGGGAATGATCCGTTTGGCCAACATCGCCTTCTCCTCCGCTGGCGTGATGGCCTAGCCGAAGCTGATGACCAAGAAGGGTTCTTGAAACTTGGCCCCGGCCACCTGCCGACCCGCCAGGCTGGGAGGCAAGAACAAATTGCGCCGCTGATCCCCGGCGGTGATGGTCAGCTCCGGGCCCGACTGGCTCAGCTCGATCTGGGCCTTGCTGAAGCCGGGAATAAACAGCTTGACTGTACGCGCTCCCTCGTCGATGGCCACGGGCGGCGGCACATCCGGCACGGCGAATATGCCCCCCACCGCTGCCTCCAAAGCTGACCAATCGGATCCTTGACGCAGGGGAAGTGTGCGTACGGTCAAGGGGAAAAAATCGGCAGCCGAGACCTCGCCCGGAGCCAGAGGGGTGACCCAGAGACCGCCCACCGTCAGCCCCACCATCTGGGCACTGCCCCAGAGGTAACGGGCAGTCTGGACAGCCATCGGATCCGGGGTGGTCACCAGGTGGGCCAACACGCGGCGCGGATCGGCGATGGCCTGCCGCCCCTGCTCGAAAATGTTGGTCATCCCCCCCAGCCGATTCGACAGATCCTCTAAAGACGAGAACTCCACGGTGCTGACCGACCGCAGCAACGGCTCGGCAAAAGGGCGCAGGGTTTTGGCCAAGTCGGATCCCAGAAAAGCCTGGGAAGCCCGCCGCCAGTACCAGCTGGCCACCTCCGGGATGCCAAAAGCCCGCAAGGTGGTCAGATCCCCCGGCCCATCGTAGAGAATGCAGTCGTATTGGCCGCTGGCATCGTAGCGGCGCAGCGCTTCCAGGGCCAGCGCCTGATCCATGCCCGGCAACACCCCCAGCTCCTGACCGTAGATCTCCCGGAAAAAGGGAGTGCGCACATATCGGGCTTCCAGCTCTTTGGCCGCCGTCCAGTGTTGTTCCAGAAGCTGAGTTGTGCGCAACTGCACCACGCTCAAATTGGCGGCAATGGTCACCGGCTCCCCGGCAAGTGGGATCCCGCCCAAGAGCATCTCCAGCGCCGGCCCCGCCTGATGGCCCACCAACAGCACTCGCCGCCCCTGTTGGGCTGCTGCCCGCGCTGCTGCCACCGCCAACGTGCTCCGGCCTGTGCCCCCCTTACCCAAAAAGGTGAGGATCTGGCTCATTCCCGCTCTCCTGCCTCGCCGTAGATGTCGATGTACAAAGACTGGCCCGCCAACTGGGCTGCCGCCATCATCACCTGCCGAATCGCCTGCAGAGTGCGCCCGCCGCGCCCGAATACCCGCCCGCGATCCTTGGGGTCAAAGGCCAGCCGCAGCCATACCTTGCGCCCGCCACAGGTGGTTTCCACGTCCATCTGCAGCCCAGATGAGCTGAGCAACGGCTCGATCAAAAGATGGACAAGGGCTTTGTAGTCTGGCATGGGCGCCTGGCAAGGAAAAACGGGTTCAAGCCGAGCCTATAGCCAAAAGGTTAACCGATGGCGTCAGCGGGACGAAGTCCTTATCCTAGGCTTTGGCTGCTTCTTCGACCCGTGGCTCTTCAATTGCAGATTCTTGGTGGCTCGATTCTGGCAGGGATCCAGCCTCTGCCACAGCCGGCTCTGCATCGGGTTCAGGAGCTTCCGTAGCAGGCTCTTCTGTTGGCTCAGGGATCCCAGCTTCAGGCTTGGCGATGGCCGGGATGCGAATCGAGGCAACCACTCCGCCTTCTCCTGCTTTCAGCATCTCGTAGATGCCGGCCTTTTTGAGAAGACCCTCCACGGTCTCCGTGGGCTGAGCGCCACAACGCAACCATTTGAGCAGGCCCGCCGTCTCCAAAACCGTCTCTTTGGTGCGCGGGTTGTAGTAGCCCAATTCCTCCAGCGGACGGGCCTCGCGACGGCTTTTACTTTCGATGGCGATGATGCGATAGCTGGGTTGCCGTTTTTTTCCGTAGCGCTTGAGCCGCAATTTGACCATGGGGTATCTGCTCCTTAGGGTTGCTCCGCAAGCTGTGAAGGGTGGTTAGAGAAAAACCAAAATCAAACCCGTGCCCGCCACCCCGATCCCCTACCGGAAATCTGGGCAGACACAGGCTCTCTATTTTAGTCGATTTTTTCCTTGGCTGAAAAAGAGCCAAACCGACGCCGGGCGGCGCTCTTCATGGCAAAGTTGAAGAGGAAACCCACACTCAGCAACACCCCCCATGGTCAACTACGCCGACTTGACAGATGAGCAGCGCCAGCTCTACCTCAAAGCCCTGATCGCGGTGGCCCGAGTGGACGGCCAGTTGGACGAAGAGGAAACCAACTTTTTCCTGCAAATTGCCGAAGGGATGGGCATTGAAGAACAGGTGGCCCAAACCTATCTGGCCGAGAAAACAGACGCAACCCTAGACCTCAGCGGGATCCCGCCTCTGCACAACGCAGCCGGGGCCTTGATCCTGCGGGATCTGACAACAATGGCGGTGGTCAACAACGAGCTAACGGAAAAGGAAGAGGCGCTCATTTTTGAGATCGGCAAGGCCATGCAATTCAGCCGGGAGGAGATCGACGAGTTCCTGAACTGTGCCTTCATGGGCCTGCAATGGCAACTGAAGAACAGGGTCTTGCTAGAGCGCTACGCCCAGCCTTCTCAGGGAGATCCAGCTACCGAATAGCATTAGATAGCATCAGCCAGAACAGCCGGCCTTGGCAACCGCATCAACACCCCGGCTTGGTGTTTCCCCCAACCAAGCCAGGGAGTCTTTCAGGTTCAGCCCAGACATCTGGTCATCGCAACCTAGCCGATAAAGCGATCCAGGGCCCGTTGCAGCTCTTCCAGCTCCACTTCGATATTGCCGGTCTCGATGGCGTGGCGGATGCAATGGCGGATGTGATCGTCCAGGATCAGCCGCGCCACCCGATCCAGCGCCCCCTTGACGGCGGCAATTTGTAGCAGCACATCTGGACAAGGTTGATCCTGCTCGATCATGGAGCGGATCCCGTGAACGTGCCCCTCGATGCGCGCCAAGCGGTTGATCAACTTGCGCCGTGACTGAGGATCATGATGGTGAGGCTGGGCCCGCCCAGACAGGGGCGGCTTTTCCAGCGCCAACTCCCACTCCTCCTCCCAATCGGGTTCTGAAGGGAGCGGTGGAACGGAGCGAGCGCCAAGTGGAAGGACAGGATCGGACATAAAAAGGGCAGAAGACTGCTTGCATAATACTGCTTGGTTTTCCCTGGGAACGATAGGGTACTCTACAATAAGAAAAGATATGAAATTTTGTAAAACCTCTCATACGCTGGCTCCATGACCTCTGTGCTCTCCCCCTTTGGCCCTGTAGAAGCGGATCTGGAGCGTTTACGCCAGAACCTGACGCGGTTGGTTAGCGCCAAGCACCCCATTCTGGCTATGGCTGCCGAGCATCTGTTTTCGGCAGGTGGGAAAGGGATCCGGCCAGCCATTGTGCTCCTCATTGCCCGTGCCACCACTCCCGATGGGGAGATCACACCCCGCCACTGGCGCTTGGCAGAGATTACCGAGATGATCCACACGGCCAGCTTGGTACACGATGATGTCATCGATGCTGCCGACGTGCGACGAGGAATCGACACGGTAAACACCCTCTTCGACAATCGGATAGCCGTGCTGGCGGGGGATTACCTCTTCGGTCAGGCTGCCTGGTATTTGGCCAGTCTGGACAATCTGGAAGTGGTGAAGCTCCTTTCCAAGGTGATCATGGATCTGCCAGAAGGAGAGGTGCGTCAGAGCCTTACCCGCTTCAACCCGGATGTGTCGATGGAGGACTACCTGGCCAAGAGCTTCTACAAAACGGCCTCCCTGATGTCCGGCAGTTCCAAGGCTGCCGGTCTGCTGAGTGGGGTGAGCGAGGAGGTGGCGGATCGGCTATTCGATTTTGGGCGGGATCTGGGCATTGCCTTTCAGATCGTTGACGATCTGCTGGACTTCACCGCTTCGGCAGAGATGCTCGGCAAGCCGGTGGGATCCGACCTCATCCAGGGCAACCTCACCGCACCCGTTTTATTCGCCTTAGAGGAATTTCCCCAGATGCGGGAGCTCATTCTCAGGGAACTGTCCAACCCGCAAGACCTGAAGCAGGCCCTAGAGTGGGTGTATCAAAGCGAAGGGATCCCACGCTCTCGTCAGTTGGCGCGAGACTATGCCCGTCAGGCCGCCGAGGCGCTGGAAGTGCTCCCGGATTCTGTAGCCCGCCGGGCTCTGTTTCAAATGGTGGACTATGTGCTGGAGCGGCTGCAGTAAACTACCCGACTCCGACCGCTAAGCGGTACGGAGCGGGCTTTTGGTAGCCCTGCAGTTGGCAAGCCAACCACGGGCCTCTAGGCCGGTTTACAGCGACCCCCAAAAGGGCAATGACGTTGGCACCGTTCAAATCCGCATCCCCTTCCCAACCACAGGCCGGGTTCACACAACGAAAACGCTTCCCTTCCCGTTGCCCAAGCCACAAACACCGGTGGCAGGTCTGCGAGCTGTAGGCAGGCGGCACCACCACAACCTTCACCCCTGCTCTGGCGGCCTTGTAGTGCACAAACTGCCGCAACTGGTAGAACGCCCCTCGCGCTAGCGGGCCGTAGGCCTCACTGTTCGCCCGCCGCCGCTCCGTCTTGCTGCGTGGCTGTTGGTTGGTACGCTCCCGGATCCCGGTCAGGTCTTCCAAGGCAATAAAACGGTGGGTGGCCTGTGCCCTAGCAACAATGGCTTTGGAGATGCAGTGGTTCACCCAAGTTTGAAAGCGCCTCTCCCGACCAGACAGCCGTTGCAGCAGTTGCCGACACCTGCGCCGAGAACTGCGTGTGCCCTTACTGGCCTTGCGTTGCAGAGCCGCTCTCAACCGGGAGTAGTGGTCTCTGACCCGGTTCAACTGCTGTCCATTCCAGTTATCCCCCTCAGAGGTGTGGGCAATATCTCTCCTACCCAAATCCACGCCAATTGCCTTGGTGGTGTCTTGTGGCTCCGGTACCTCGGACTCCACGCAAATTTGAATGGAGTAGGAACCGTCTTGGCGTTTGACCAACGTGGCCGCTTTGGGATGAGAACCCGCCAGCATGCCGCACTGGTAGTTACTTATATCCAGCTCAAAGCGTTCGCGTCCCTCAACGGTGGTCAGCGACACCGTCCAGTCTTTTTCCCGAAAAGAGAAGATGCGGGCATCGTAGGTAACAAAGCCGCTCTTGAACGCTTTGACTGGACGATTCTTTTGCTGGGCAACCTTGCGGGCAGCGGCCAGCCTTCTGCATACCTGTTGTGCCAGGTTGCTGGATAGCCCAAAGCGGGTACGAATTGCGCGGTAGCAGAGCGATTGAAGCTTGACTGGGTTGACCACCTTCTCTGGTGTGTTTTGGTTGACCCAGTAAGGCCTACGGCCCGCTGGCGCGAGGAGTGCTTGTGCAAAAGCAGACAAGGTTGCCTCTAGCTTCACGGCTTGCGAAGCAGACACCTTGAGCTTGCAGGAGATAGTCAGGACTTGGGCCATGTCACAACTATACGTCGTCCGCATTCCTCCCGACCCTGACCCTACGGGTACAGAGCGGGGCTCCTGCGGTTTTTAGCTGAGCAGCCCAGGCAGAGTCAAGCGACCTCCCTAGCGGGCGGTGTCGCCCAACACTTGAGTTTCCGAACGCAGCTCGGGATATTCTGGCGGGGTGAAAACGTGTAGGCGATTCGGGGGCCAAAAGCGAAAAATGGTGTTGCCGATGATGTTTTCTTCCGGCAAAAAACCCCACACATGGGAGTCCTGGCTGTCATTGCGATTGTCCCCCATCACAAAATAGGAGTGAGGAGGAACTACAAATTCGGATCCCTGGTTGGGAACTCCAGGGCAGCGCTCTCCAGGACAAGAATAGTTGGGAGGAGCATAAATATAGTCCTCCTGCAGTGGGATCCCGTTGATGATGACCTCACCATCGGCGATACGAATGCGATCCCCAGGTAGGCCGATCACCCGCTTGATGTAGGCGCCGTTGAAGTTCAGCTTGGCAGGCGGGTAGAAAACAATGATGTCGCCGCGTCTGGGCGGGCCAAAGCGGTAGCTGACCTTTTCCACCACCAGCCGATCCCCCTCTTCCAGGGTAGGCAGCATCGAATCGGAGGGGATCCAACGCGCCTCCGCCACAAAGGTGCGAATGCCAAAAGCCAGCAGCAGCGCCAGCACAACCGTCAGCAGGTTTTCCCGCTGCGCCTGCCACCAGGTGCGGGATCCCGAGCTGGCAGGTGCCGACTGGGGCTTGGGCAGAGACGTTGGATCTTTGGACGGCATGGGAGCTAACGGACAAGACTGCACGATCTCAAGATTATCGCACCCAGCAGGAGCCAGCATCGAAAAGACGAATGGCCGCCAGTAGCTTACGATCGAGAGACACGTAGCCTGTAACTTGCAAACCCCATGACGATTTCAACAGAAGAACGCCTAGATCGGCTTGAGCGCTTGGTCGAGACCAACAGCCAAGCAATAGCCCACCTCAGCCAACAACAAGGGGAAATTTTGCAGCGGATCGATCGGCTCGCAGGAGATACTGGAAAGCTCTCAGAGCGTGTCGAGAAACTATCGGGCGACGTCGAGAAACTATCAGGTGACCTGGAAAAACTGACTTTTAAGTTCGACACCGCTCAGAGCATCGGAGAACGGCTGGAACGTCTGGCCACCAGTCTCATTGCCGGGGCCACCATCAGCATTATTGCCGGTGTGATTTTGGTGCTGTTGCGGGAGGGATCCCGTTAGGAAAAAACTGCTTGGGTTTGCAACGGGAATGAGAAACTTGGGCCACCGGCAAAAGGCAGTGGGAGCCCATAAAGCCAAGAAGCAAGGCAAAAGCAAGATGCCCTCGAAATGCCTGGGGGCTCAACTGCCGGAATTGAGTTTTTCCCAGTCCTGCTGATGGATAGCGATCATCTGGGCTTGAGCCTGGATAGCTGCCAACACCTCTGTCATCAGGGGCCAGTCGCTCCGCGGTGGACTGGGGTACTGCTTGAGTTTGTCGATTGTGTTGCTGAGAGCACTTTGCAGTTGTTGTAGCAGTTGATGGGTCTGTTGGGCCAAGGCTAAGGTCTCAGAGACGCGGAGGTTGTTCCGGCCTTGTTGATATTTCTGGAGAGCCTCTCCTCGCAAGATGCTCAAGATGGCCCCTTCTCTGGAAGCAGCCGTCTGGCCACTTTTGGAGCGCTGCGGGATAATGCGCAACTGTAACACCAGCGGCTCTCCTCGGTACACCCGTTCCACCTCTGCCTGCTGCGGCTCTCCGATCAACCCCGGATCCAGTGCCATCATCCGCTTCATGGAGGCAATCAACTTCGCCCGTATGGACTCCGAAAGATCTTTGAACAGATCCCGCAAAATCCCCTGCTGACGGTAGCGCACCCGACAAGAAGCCCCCTCTTGAGGTTCCACAAAAATCTGCTCGGCTTTCTCATCCAAAGCCCGTCGCAGCATCGAGTTGAGCAACTGCTGCACCGTCTCTTCCGATTCGTCGGCGGGGACGGGGGGAGCAGTTGGCCGGGCGGAGGGGGGCTGGGCTGGCGTCAACTGCGTGGGTGGCCCCGCCACAGGAGCGGGAACCTCTCGCGTCACCCGGCTGGCTTGGGCCTGAAGGCGCAGCCGCTCCACCTCTGCCGGGTCGGGGGGATGGCTGAAGTAGTAGGCAATGAGATCCTGCTGCTGCTGAGCGGTGAGCGGGATCGGCTGGACGGAGATCTGGGAATAGGCCAGCATCTTGCTCACGTAGTCCAGCGCTGCCAAATCCTGGGGATCCACCATGCCCAAAATGAGGCTGTCGGTATCCAGGGCCACGGGCACAACCTGGTAGTAAATGCAGATCTCCACCGGCAGGTATTGGGCAATCAGGGCCGGCACCCGCGCCCGGTCAATGATTGAGTGTTGTCCCACCGCCAGAGAGGCATTTGGATCAGTCATGGCAAGCCTGGAGTGGATCCCGCACAGGCGAGACATCGCTTTCGAGCATTTTGATCATAGAGTAAAGGCTGCCTCCCCGCCGCCTGAGCCCCACAGCATCCAGGCTCGTCTGACCGGCGCAAATTGCATAATGTAATACTAGGAGCATTCTAGAATCCTTTACACCCACAGCAGTCAGGCCTTGTTAAGTCTTGGAGTTAACATCGACCACATTGCCACCCTTCGCCAGGCTCGCCGCACCGTAGAGCCGGATCCGGTGGCAGCGGCAGTGATCGCCGAGTTGGCGGGGGCAGATGGGATCACAGTGCACTTGCGCGAGGATCGCCGTCACATTCAAGATCGGGATGTGCGGCTGTTGCGGCAAACGGTGCGCACCCACCTCAACCTGGAGATGGCCGCCACCGATGAGATGGTGGCCATTGCTCTGGAGATCAAGCCCGACTACGTCACTTTGGTTCCCGAACGGCGGGAGGAGATCACCACCGAGGGGGGCCTGGATGTGGCAGGGCAGGTGGCGCGTCTTAGGGATGTGGTCGGCCAACTGCAGGGATCCGGCATTCCGGTCAGCTTGTTTATCGACCCGGATCCAGTGCAAATTGCCGCTGCCGCCCAGGTGGGGGCCCGCTGGGTGGAGCTGCACACGGGGCGCTATGCAGAAGCTGCCTCCGCAGCTCGGCGGCAGGTGGAACTTGAGCATCTGGAAAAAGGCTGCCAACAGGCCCTTCAACTGGGCCTGCGGGTGAATGCGGGACATGGTCTCACCTACTGGAATGTCGGCCCGGTGGCGCGGATCCCGGGTATGGAGGAGCTGAACATCGGCCACAGCATTATCAGCCGAGCGGTGCTGGTAGGACTGGATCGGGCGGTGCGAGAGATGCGTCAGGCGATGGGATTAAGCTGAGGAGCAGGCCCGGCATGGACTCGGAATACTACGGCTACGAAAACTACGTTCTGGAGCAGGCTGAGATCGAGCGCCTGCTGGATCTGCTGCCTGCCAGTATGCGAGAGAGCGTCAAGATCTTGCCGGCCTCGGAACGGCAGACAGTGGTGATCAAGGGCCGTCGGCAAATGCCCTGGGAACGGCAAATGCGGCTGTTTATCAAGCCCTACGAGTGGCGGCAGTTTACCCCCCTGCAGCGAGCGGGGCTGTTCCTGCACAAGGTGGGCTACTACAGCCGGGCAGCCTCGCGGCAGATCGACTTTTACCTGGCCATAGCAGCTCTGGGAGGGTTGAGCTTGATCTTTGAGGCTGTGCAGCAGGATCCGGTGGGAGCAACGGTTTCGGGAGGTTTGAGTGGCTTGGCCCTCTGGCAGTTGCGCCGCGACCAAACCAACGACCGCCGTCTGTTGGCTGCCGATGCCTATGCGGTGGATCGTCTGGTGTTGCGCGGGATCCCACGGCTGCAGGCGGTGGAGGCTCTGGGGCAGGCGCTGCACGTGGAGGCCCGTCTGGAGGGGCGCTCCGGCAATGATCTACTGGACATGTTGCGCTATCAGAACCTAAAGCGGCTGGCCCAGCGTCCGGCGGAAGATATTGTGCTGAGCTGAGGGAGATGCTTTCCCCCTCGCGGCTGGGATCCCAGGTGGGCCATTGGGGCCATTACCTCCTGCAGGTGGCGGTAACCGATTCCACCAATCGGCTGCTCCTGGACTGGAGCCGCCGGTTTCCACAGCCGCTGCCGGTGGGCACGGTTTTGGTCAGCACCCGCCAACGGGCCGGGCAAGGTCAACATGGGCGGGTATGGCACTCTGAGCCGGGAGGGCTGTATCTATCGGTCTGGCTGGGATCCCCGCCCTTGCATCACTCGCTGCTGGAACTGACCCTGACCTTGGGCTGGGGTATTGCGGGCAGTCTGCGGCAAAAACTGGGGATCCCGCTGCGGCTGAAATGGCCCAACGATCTGGTGGTGGTGGGCCCGGATTCTCTGCTCAAGCTGGGGGGGATCCTGGTGCAAAGCCGCTTTGGGGGGGACGGGCAACTGCTGGGGCTGGTGGCCGGCGTGGGTGTGAATATCAACAATCCCGTGCCCGCCGGGGCGATCACCTTAGCCCACATCTTGGGATCCCGACAGTCCCTCGACCGCACCGAGATTGCCGGCTGGGTTCTGCAGGGGATGGAGCAGGGATTCCAGGTCTGGTTGCAAGAGGGATTTGGCCCCGTTCGCCCAGAGTACGAAGCCTGGATGGTTCAGTCGCAAGTCCAAGGAGCCCAGGGGGAAAGCAGCCTCACGGTCTTGGGCCTTGCCGAGGATGGGCGGGTGCGAGTACAAACACAAGGGGAGCGAGGATCTATCCTGACGCTTGCACCTGACCAAGTTCGCTTGAGCTATCACACTCCTGTTGGCGGCGATCTGTAGCCTTTCTGGTTTTTCTTGTGTGGCCTGTGTTGAGTGCGGTGATGAAGCCTTTGGTTGCGGCAGCGCGCCTTTTCTTTCCACAAGGGCGGCGGCTGCGCTTTTGGCTGGGGCTGCTTTGGCTCTATCCCACGGCTCTGCTGGCCCAGACACAACCCAACCCTTTGCCCCCACCGCCCGTGGTGGAGCCGGCTCTGGACACGCCTGGGGCGGCAGCCCTGCTGCTGGATGGGGCCATTCCTCTACGGGGAGAAGCTCTTGAGGCGGGAACCCACCCAGAGACGGTGGTGGGCCGGGAAATGGTTATTGAGCCGAAAAAAAACCGTGGCCTGGCCACCCCCGGCAATAGCGGCACGGCGTCCTTTTCTCAACCTGAAGGTGGGGTGCCGGTGGTGCTGATGGAACGCAGCTCCGGTCGCCGCATCATCCTCACCCCAGGCGAAGAGATTCGCATTGAGGATCCCAGCCAGACCCAAGCGCCTGAACCGCCAACGCCGGAGTTACCAGAACTGGCGGCAGGTGAAGAACGACTGCTCTATCCCCTACCCCATCCGGTGCCGATTACTTCTGGGTTTGGCATGCGAATTCACCCCATTCGCGGAGAGCCGGAGTTCCATGCCGGGGTGGATTTGGGGGCCAGCCTGGGAACGCCGATCTTGGCCTCTTTGAGCGGCAAGGTGGTCACTTCGGGATCCCTGGGCGGTCTGGGGATCACCGTTGTGCTGGAGCATGCCGGCAACCAGCGCACCCGCTATGGCCATATGTCTGAATCTGCTGTGGGTGTGGGAGAAGTCGTGAAGCAGGGCACCGTAATCGGCTACGTGGGGGCAACGGGAGCGGTGACGGGGCCCCACTTGCACTTTGAGTTGTGGAAACGGACGGTGGGGCAAGGCTGG